>JBILIY010000181.1:0-4079 GCA_044368815.1 Crocinitomicaceae bacterium | reverse complement strand
GAAATGGCAATTTGCCGAATTCCAGTTTGCTTCGATGCACTTTTAAGTTTTTCTATTAAAATTTCAATTATGGTTTGTTGCACAGACGCACACAAATCAGCTAAATTCTCCTCAATAAATCGTGAATTTTTCTTTGATTCAGCATTTAAAAAGTAAAGAATGGATGTCTTCAATCCACTAAAACTGAAGTCAAGACCATCAATTTTTGGCTTGGAAAACCTAAAAGACCTCGGATTTCCGATTTTTGCGTTTTTATCAATCAAAGGTCCTCCAGGGTAACTTAGCCCGAACATTTTAGCAGCTTTATCAAAAGCCTCGCCTGCCGCATCGTCAATGGTTTTACCAATTATCTCCATTTCGAAAGCATTTGAAACTTTAACAATTTGTGTGTGACCTCCTGAAACCGTTAAGCATAAAAAAGGGAATTCCGGTTTTTTATCACCCGCATCATCGATAAAATGAGCAAGAATGTGCGCTTTCATGTGATGAACAGCAATCAAAGGGATTTTTCTGGCAAGGGCAAACGATTTAGCAAATGAAGCACCTACCAATAACGAACCTAATAATCCTGGTCCTTGAGTAAAAGCAACCGCATCGATGTCCTTCAATTCAACATTTGCCTTTGAAATAGCTGAATTGACAACATGAACGATGTTTTCCTGATGTGAACGACTTGCCAATTCAGGAACAACCCCGCCATAACGTTCGTGAATCAACTGATTAGCGGTGACATTCGACAAAACGGAATAATTCTTGAGAATAGCTGCTGATGTGTCATCACATGAAGTTTCAATACCCAAAATGATTGTTTCCTTGCTAGCCAAAAGATTACTAAATTTGTTTTGTTAATGACAAAATTACTCAAAATAGCTGCTAAAACGATTGGATTTCTTTTCGAGTGGATTCTAATTTTGTTGATTGCATTCGCATTTTTAATTCGAAGTTTTCCATTTCAGACTTATCTTGCTCATCAAGCTACAGCATTTCTTTCAAAAGAACTGAATACTAAATTTGAAATCGGTCGAGTAGAAATTGTCTTTTTGAATAAAGTTTTATTGAAGGATGTATTGATTTTAGACCTCAAAAAAGACAGTATTCTTTATTCCAAGGAAATTAGTTTAAACTTAGATAAACTCGATTTGGCGAAAAATGAATTTGTTATTGGCAAAACCAAATTGAATTCAGGAACAATTAATATCAATGTAGATAAAAAGTCTGGTGAATCCAATTATCAATTTATTGCAGACTATTTTTCTAGTGAATCCAAGACCAAAAGCAAACCCGCAACTCTCCTATTTGAAGATATAAGCATTTCAAATTTCAAATTTCGTTACGATGATTTTAGAAGGAGTCAACTCGCATTTGGTTTAGACTATGATCACATTAAAATAAAAGACCTTGGTGTTAATGTTTCGAACTTAAAAATAGCTAATGATGTTATATCACTGAATCTAACTAATTTAAAATTAAAAGAACAATGTGGGCTGAATATTGAAAATTTAACGAGTCAAATCAACATTGCCTCAGACGGTATTCGTTTGAAAAACTTCCACTTAAAAACTCCTAAAACAAAGTTAAATTGCTCGAAACTATGTCTTGTTTTTAACGATTGGGAGGATTTTGATTTATTTGAAGATAAAGTGAATTTTGATGTTGAATTTCAACCGAGCAATGTTTCACTTCGCGATGTTTCTATTTTTGCCCCAGACATTGAAGGAATGGATGCTAACCTATACCTCAAAGGGAAAGTATCGAATCCATTATGTAGATTGACGATTTCGAATCTCGATTTACGTTATGGCAAAAAGACAATTATACAAGGAAACTTTGTCCTCCCAGATTTCAGAAAGGAGGGCGCGGCAAATCTCAATGAAGACCTTAAATATGCATACATAGACTTCGTAGAACTCGAATCATTCAATCTCCCCAAAGGAAGTGGAAAGATCGCTTTAGAAAACCCAATTTCAAAATTCGTTTTCGCTGAAATATCAAATCTTAAAACCAAAGGACTCTTAAACAATTTTAATTTGATTTTCAAAGATTTAAAAACAAATATCGGAACCATAAGTTTAAATAATTACTTGACAATAGCTCAAAAAAATGACACAACCTATTTCAAACCTATTTCAAATGATTCGACCTTTATTTCACTCCAGAATTTTAATTTGTCTGAATTAATCGATGATCAGAATTTCGGGATTGTCGACGGAAAAATCAAATTACAAGGATTGTTTACGGGTGAAGGAGCGTTTGAATTAACAGATATTTTTGCCAATTTAAACCGCTTCGATTTTTCAAATTACGCTTATTCGTCAATTAAATTAACGGACGGTTCATTAAAAGACGACATAATTGAGGCTAAATTGGATATATCTGATCCTAATTTGTCGATGAAATATGATGGGAAAATCTCCATTGGTAAAAAACAAGCGTATTTGGTTGATATTGACTTAGAAAAAGCACTTTTAGGCAAATTAGGTTTCAGCAATACAGAAAATATGTTTCTCGCAACAAAAATTAATTGCGATTTGAAAGGGACTTCTTTGGAACAAATTAAGGGAAACATTACGGCGAAATTTCTAACCTACAAAGAGGATAGCAATGATTTAAACATTCCCGAATTCAAACTCGACTTGGAAAGAAAGAAGGAATCTGACATTTTTCATTTGAGAAGTTCAATAGTAAATGCTGATGTTTCGGGAAAAATAAATTACGAGACCGTAATTGATGACTTCCTGAGTGAATTATCCGTTGTTTTTCCGTCAATTGAAAAGGCTAAAAAGAAAGAAAGAAAAAAAGGCGATAGTGATTTCAGTTTTGATTTCACAACTGGAAATTCAGACGATTTCTTATCGATTTTTGTTCCCGACTTGAAGATTAGCTCAAATAGCAAACTCAGCGGAAGCTATAATGCGAATCAATCTAACTTAAAAATTGATCTTAATTCCGAATTAATCCAATTTCAAGATTTAAAATTCAGCAAACTAAATTGCAACCAAACAATATCAAAAATTGGAATTATCGGGACTTATCACCTCGATGAAGTTAAATATGGCGACTCTCTAAAGTTTGAGAATGTTCTATTTACGGCAAATGGAATGGCAGGAATTGTTAATTCCAAATTAACTTGGGATCCAAATACAAAAGATTATTCTTCAATTGAATGGAAAACAATTGTTCTTGACAATAATCTATTGAATTTTCAGCTACATCCTTCATTCTTTTCACTCAATGGATTACAATGGAAAATTGAAAATGAATCTGATATCAATTTGAGTTCAGATGATGTGCATGTTACTAATCTAAAACTTTCCAGAGATGAACAACTAATCCAAGTAAATGGTTGTCTTTCAAAAAACAATAGTGATAAACTTAAACTTGACATCGACAAATTTGACCTGAAAGAGTTATCTCAAATACTCGGTTTGGGAGCAGAATTAAGCGGTAAATTTTCAGGTTGGGGAGAAATATCGAATCCCTACACGAATTTCAATTATATGGGAGATGCTCGCATCGAAGCATTCAAGATTGACAATGAGGAAATTGGTAACATTCAAATAATGTCAGATTGGAATCAAAAACGTGAAAGTGTAATTCTCAACGGTGATTTAGAATATAAAAATCAGCGAACGTTTGACTTTTCTGGGTTGTATGACATCTCAGCTGATAACCTCGATTTGTTTTTAAATTTTGAAAATACAGACATTGCTTTCACAAATGCATTTATGGATCCCTCTGTAGTTAGAGATATCAGCGGTAAATTAAATGGTAAAATACGCGTCAAAGGGAAACCTTCAGAACCAAAATTAAATGGGGAGCTAAAACTTAATCAAGGAACCGCTCTAGTTGAACTTTTGGGTGTAAAGTATACAATCGATGGAAAAATCCTAATTGAAGAGGATGCTTTTTTAATTAACACGATTCCTGTTCGTGACGAAGATGGAAATACCGCTGCACTTGTAGGGACTGTCAATCATTATAATTTTGAAAAGTGGAACTTCGACCTTCAATTCAACTTTGAAGATGATTTATTTAAAAGACCTCTTGCAAATGGAAAAGCCGTTCCTTTGGAACAATTT
>JBILIY010000273.1:0-3098 GCA_044368815.1 Crocinitomicaceae bacterium | reverse complement strand
AACAATTTAAGGTCCTGAAAACTAAATATAAAGATGGAGACATCTATTATGGAACCGCTTATGCTCGAGGTTACGCAAACATTGAAGGAACTGAAAGTAGTCTTTCAATAACGGTGGAAGCGGAAACAAAACCAAATACACAAATCTTTTTCCCGATGTATGGCGTTTCTGAATTGGACGAAAGTGAAGATTTCATTACCATCATCGATAAGTCAATTAAGAATAAAGTCAAAGAAGATAAAATTGACCTTTCCGGAATCGATTTGGATATGAAGTTCAAAGTCAATCAAAGCGCAAAAATGAACTTAATTTTCAACGAGATTACCAACGACGAAATAACTGCAACTGGAAAAGGTGAAATTAATTTAAAGCTCGATCAATTAGACAATGTATTCCTGGAAGGAACTTATACAATTTCCGAGGGTAGTAAATACAATTTTACAATGGCAGGAATTCAGCAACCATTTGAGATTGAAAAAGGATCAACTATCAAGTGGTCTGGAAGTCCTTATAACGCGGATATAAATATAAATACATATGTTAACTTGAAAAAAGTTTCCATTCTCGAATTAAGCCCGGAATTAATGGATAACACCCTTTTAAATCAAGAGGTAAATTGCTACTTGAAACTCGATGAAACCCTTTTAAAACCGCGTATTTCCTTTGACATAAAGGCACCGCGTACTTCAGAAACAGGAAAGGCACTTATTCGAAGAGTTACAGCTGACAATGACGAGTTAAATCGCCAATTTTTCTCTTTGTTAATCGCACGCAAATTTCAACCACTAAAAGGATCAATTTCCGCAAGTAGTTCGGCTGCAATAGACTTGGTAGAATCACAAATCAACGCCGCTCTGAATAAAATGACGGACAACTACAAATTAAACGTTGACTACGGTGAAGAAAAAACAATGGGTGAAAAATCATTTGAAGTTGGATTTAAAAAAGGACTTTTAGATGATCGATTAATTATTTCGAGTAGCATTGGGGTTGAAAGCAAAAATTTAAGCAGTGAATCAGCATCGGCAGAAGGCGGAACTAGCAATGGAAATGGCGCCTCAAAAAGTAGTTCACTTATTGGAGATGTAAATATCGAATACATCATTAATGAAAAAGGAACTTTTCGTGCAAATATTTTTAATAAATCCAATACCAACTCCATAAATGAGCAAGCAGGTCCTTTTACTCAGGGCGCTGGTGTTTCTTATTTGGAAGAATTTAATAACTGGAATGATTTTGAACTCGTTCAATATGGATTGGACGTTTTTCGAAAAGAAGACAAGAAAAAATATCGCAAAAAGAAAAAGAAAACAAAGATTCCAACGGATGTTTTGAATAATCCTACTCAACCTGCCACTGATAAAAAAGACAAGAAAAGGAACTAATTTGATGAATGAATTGTATTTTTGAGGCAATTGATTCAATTTAAATTCTGATAACAAGATTTTATGCATAAAGTATTAATTGCTAATCGCGGGGAAATAGCTCGAAGAGTTATTCGAACGTTAAAAAAAATGGATATTGCAACAGTCGCTGTTTATTCGGATGCAGATCGCAATGCTCCTCATGTATTAGAAGCTGATGAAGCAGTTTATTTGGGTGCAAGCCCTTCTGCCGAAAGTTATCTGAAACAGGATTTAATCCTAGATTACTGCAAAAAATTAAATGTGGATGGAATTCACCCAGGATATGGATTTTTGTCTGAAAATGCAGGATTTGCAAAAAAAGTGAAAGCAGCCGGAATAAAATTGATCGGACCTTCAGCTGAATCAATGGAAATAATGGGTGATAAACTCAGTGCCAAGCAAGCTGTAAAGAAATTTAACGTTCCCTTGGTTCCAGGTGTTGATGAAGCCATTTCAGATGTCAACAATGCAAAAATAATAGCCTCAGAAGTGGGTTACCCCATACTTATTAAAGCATCCGCAGGTGGAGGAGGAAAAGGAATGAGATTGGTTCAAAATAACGACGAATTTGAAGAGCAAATGATGATGGCTCAAAATGAAGCGCGTTCTTCTTTTGGTGATGATGCCGTGTTCATTGAAAAATTTGTGGATAAACCGAGACACATTGAAATTCAAGTATTCGCCGATCAGCTTGGCAATGTTGTTTATTTATTTGAACGCGAATGTTCGGTTCAACGAAGACACCAAAAAGTTATCGAAGAAGCTCCAAGTGCAGTTTTGACGCCCGAATTGAGAAAGCAAATGGGTGAAGCTGCTGTTGCAGTATGTAAAGCCTGTAATTATGAAGGAGCCGGAACCGTTGAATTTCTGTTAGACGCATCATTGAACTTTTATTTCTTGGAAATGAACACGCGTCTGCAAGTGGAACATCCTGTTACTGAGGAGATAACCGGACTTGATTTAGTTGAATGGCAAGTTCGAGTAGCAAAAGGAGAGCGTCTTCCAAAATTACAAGATGAACTAAAAATCAATGGTCACGCGGTTGAAATTCGAGTGTATGCGGAAGATACGTTGAACGGATTTACCCCGGATATTGGAACACTAAATCGATATCGAATTCCAAGTGGAAAATACGTTCGCGTCGATGATGCATTTCTCGAAGGAATGGACATTCCAATTTACTATGACCCGATGATTGCGAAATTAGTTGTTTGGGGAGAAACGCGCGAGGAAGCAATGGATCGAGCAATCGAGGCAATAGATAATTACCAAATTTCAGGTGTAAAAACAACCTTGGACTTCGGGAAATTCGTTCTGAAACATCCCGCCTTCCGAAGTGGAGATTTTGACACGAACTTCATCAAACATTATTTTCAAGATCCATACATTGTTAATTCAGCCATGAAAGATGAAGAAGATGCTTTGGTTCACGCAATTGATGATATTTGGAATGACCTTAAAAAAGTAAAAAGTACCGAATTTGCCTCTCAGGAAATTGGTTCTTCTTGGAAAAATCGAATGGAATAAAATAATTTCTGTGAGACAACTTTTGAAAAGGAAAAAAAATTACTTTTACAACTCAAAATTTCAACGATGAATTTACACGAATATCAAGGAAAATCGATTTTAAAAAGCTATGGTGTTGCAATCCAAGAAGGAATTGTGGTGGACCGAGTTGAAGACGCTGTTGAA
>JBILIY010000049.1:0-7191 GCA_044368815.1 Crocinitomicaceae bacterium | reverse complement strand
TATTTTCCCTTATCCGTTGGCATATTATTATGGTTTTGATGCAATCCCATTGGTCGGATTTAGCGATTGGCGTTTTTACTTGGGATTAATTGTTGTCATCGCCGGCATCTACTTTGCAATTAAAGGATTTTTAAACAAATCACTTCTATCATTTGGAATTCTGTTTTTCTTTCTAGCGATTGGAGGAGTCGCCAATTTAATATCACCAATGGTAGGAGTTATCGCAGAGCGTTTCGCTTTTTCTTCTTCAATCGGATTTTGTGTCGTACTAGCCTTTGTATTTTCAAAATGGAAAAATGAAGAATTTCAGAAAAATCAATTTACATTTAATATTGCTTGGCCATTATTTCTTGTTTTCTTTCCAAGTTTGTTTTACACGATAAATCGTAACTCAGATTGGGTCTCAAAAAAATCGCTGTATATCGCTGATATAAATCACATTTCGAAATCGGCTAAGGCAAATTCTCTTTTGGGTTCTGAATACCAAGTTGAAGCTATGGCTTTGCAGAAAGAAGGTAGTTTAAGTTACATCGAGCTCATTCAAAAGGTAGATTCCGCTATTTTTTTCTACGATCAATCATTAAAAGTATATGGGGATTATGAATCAAATCTCAACAACAAAGGGGTTCTAGTGTACACCTTTCGTTACGACTATTTAGATGCATTTAATCAATTTAAAAAATCAGTTGACGTCAATAAAAAATATAAAGAAGGTTTTTTAAATTGTGGGAACTCCATGGCTAAAATGGCCGAAGGAATAAATGACTTTTTAAATATTGCTCCTATTTCAAATCGCACGTATCCAATATCAAAAAATGAAATTAATTCATTTGAAAAGACGTATCTGAAAGAAAAAGCTTACCAAGCTACTGCCATTCTAAAACAAATCGAATTCAATATTCGGGAGTTTTATTTTAAAGGAAATAGAAATGATTTAAATATTCGAATTATTCAGAATTGTCAGAATTTACAATCGCTTAATGGGTTGCTTCAAGAAAAAAATCTTGCGAACCAAGTTTCTATGATGTTGGCTAATAATACTATTCCAGTAGAAACCTCAATAAAAAATATTTTTATTTATTTCGGAGAATTGAAAAAATTGATTCTCAACAATATTTGCCTTAAGTCGAAAGTGGATGTTTCAAAATGTCAAGTCATTCTGAAAGAATTAAAGAAGAATTATATTGGAAAGGCGAAATTGTACTACAAGAAAACAAAAGAAGTTTCATCATCTGAAAAGGAATTGTTTCCAATTGTAATCCAATTTGCCAAAATCACTCAAGATTATAATTGGCTGGCAGAAATTCAATTGGAATATATTAAAGAGTATCCAAATGAATACCTTGGTCCAAATTATTCGGAGTTAATTAATGCTTATGTTATGTCTGGCAATTCCACCATGGCATCTAATTATTGTAAAAAATCAATTGAAGTTGAAGAAGAGTTTATACTGAAAATGAAAAATAAATTCTTAGGCGAATCCTATGTTCGGATGGCTAATGCATACCTCACTTTAAAAGAAAATCAAAAAGCGATAATAACTTTTAAAAAGGGAGCAGCTGAATTTAAACGAGAGCGAGAATTTTTGAATCAAAAAAGTGGTCGAACAGATGTTGATATTCAGCGCATCGAAATGCTCAATCGCGAATTACAAAACTTGAAGCAATTTAAAGAAAGATTATTGAATAAATAGATTTGCAAAAATGGTGAGTTCATTCTTAATTAAATTAGCATGACCAAAGTGAATTACATCATTGGAATAGGTCGTTCAGGCACTTCGCTTCTTATGTCTTTGCTTGGTTCTCACCCTGATATTCATACACCTCCTGAAAACTATTTTAGTGTTTTTTTTTCAAAAGCATTTTCAACTAAGAACACTTTTTCACCAAAAGAAATTGATTTAATAAACAGATTTAATCTCGCATTTGGTCAACTTCAACCATACGTGGGATTTGAATATCAGCTTCCAGAAAACTTTTTGAAAGAAGGATTTCAAGGCACTTATCTTTCGTTGTGTAAAATTATTTATTCATCATTCAAACATATTCCATTTCCAGAGAAAAATCCATCGATAATTATTGATAAAAACCCATCGAATACACTTTTTTTAAATTGGCTGAATCGAATAAATCCTGAAGCAAAATATATCTTAATGGTTCGAGATTATCGTGGAAATTTATTATCACGAAAAGAAAGTATACATTTACTTTCTCCAAATATTGCTTTCAATGCCATTCGATGGAATTATTTTAATCGTAAGGCACTAAAATGGAAACTTAGATATCCGAACCAAGTCTGCATTTTACGTTATGAGGATTTAGTTGAAACCACTGATGAGTGTTTAAACAAAATTTTTTCATTTCTCGAAGTTGAACCAATTTTTTCAGAAGAATTACGACTTAAAGAACGAATGGGGTATGAAAAATATAAAGAAGACCCAGATATTGAAAAATCCAAACGAGCAAGAAAAAAATACGATGATTTATCCAAACCGATTTTCAAACATCGCATAGATAAATGGAAAGAAAACTTGAGCTCATCAGAAATATCAATTGCTGATGTATTTTGTGACCGTATCGGAAACGAATTCAATTATATTGCCGAAGAAAAAAAAGGCTGGATAAAAAGAATATTCATTCTTATGCGATTTGGGTTTCTAGCTTTAAAAATAAGAATGGTATTTTTTAAAGATTACTTGTTTCATTATTTGCCAATTGAATTCAAAGTTCGTCGTTTCGAAAAATACGTCAACTTCATAAACAAAAAACGTGTTTCAAAATAATGAAATGGACATGTGAATATTTGGATGAATTACCGATACATTTTATTTTATGTACGGAAAGAACGGGAAGTTCCCTGCTCAGTTTGATGCTGAATTTACATCCCAATATTCTTTCACCGAGCGAAGAGCCTTTTGCCATCTATTTTTGGAGAAAATACCGAAACAAAACGTCTTGGAATGAACAAGATATACTTGATTATGTCAATTCATTTTACCTAATCGCTGAAAAAAATACAGATCTCTATTTTAGTAAAAGAAGTGTTTTTCTTGAAAATTTACTTGAACACAAAGAAATTTTGAATTTTAACCGTATTGTTAAATTAACTTATCTTCATTTCATTGATATAAAGGATAAGAGTAACATAATTTGCATCGTTGACAAGCAAATTAAGTATTTTTTTCACCTTGATCTACTTCAACAGATTTTCCCTTCTGCAAAATATGTAATTCTAACACGCGATGTTAGGGATAACGTTGTTTCTAAATCGAATCGAAAATTGAATTGGAATCAGCATCCTTTATTTCTTTCGGCTCTTTGGAATGATACATATAATAACATTGAACAACTAGAATCAAATAAACGATTAACAATCACCTATGAATCCCTCATTTCAAATTCTGAAGTGGTTTTGAAAGATATTTGTGATTGGTTAGGAATTGAATATCACCCAAAAATGATTGAAACTGAAGGTGTATTTGACTCACTTTTAGAACAAAAGAAAAATGACCTAAGTGCCGATTTTTTAAACCGATTGAAGCATTTTCATAGTGGTCTTTCACAAAAACCAAATTCCGATAAAATTGGACAGTACAAGAAAGCCTTGAACCCCGAAATCATCGCCGAAATAGAATCCATTTGTGGAATAAACTTAAAAAAACTTGGTTATGAAATCAGAACGGATACCGTCCGAAGAAACCAGTTTAAAATGATGTATTTCAATCTCCTAGCAAAATGCTATAGAAGATACCTATTAACAGTTTATTTAAATATTCCGTTATGGGTAAAACTGAAAATCAAAATTTTTAGGAGTAAGAAATCTGTAGTTTAATAGACTTTGAAAAAATTGACAATTTTCAGTTTCACATAAGCTAATGGACACAAAGGAATTGATATAAATGTTATGGCCCATTGCGGTAGTTTGTAAATAAACTTTAATCGTTGAGCTCGTTTTTGTAAAAACAAGGATGTTAAAACAACAGCTACTACTTTCTTTCTCTTCGAACTAAATTCCGGACGTAAAACATCTAGGACAAGTATTATTCGTTTTCTATCCGTCAAATTAAACGCTTCGTGCTTATAGGCATCCATAAATATCAACCACTTGCCTTCCTTCCAAGGTTTAATCTCATCACGAACGCGAAAACCAGTTTGTGGAAGTTCAGAAGGAATTTCAAGACCAAGATGACACCGAAAAATAGCGTTGGTATCACCGCAGTGCGGAAGAATCTTACCATTTGGTTCCAATTGATTGAATGAAACAGACAGTATTTCGGGATACTTGCGAACTATTTCCATCGTTTTTGGAAAATACTTGTACCGACTGTTGAATTCAATATCCCACCATTTCAACGAAAATGTTTTCCACGTATCAGAATCATTTACCATTGTTTTATTAAAATAAGCATCTGGTTGATGATCTGTCAAATAACTGCTCAACTCCTGCTTAACTTGCTTCCAATTTCTTTCAAACTCATTTGACCATGAGAACTCACTATTTATGAAATTTGGCTCATCCCCTTTATAATCAAAAGAAAAATCAAAGAGACTAAACCATAACTTGGACTTACTCATAATAAACAGCGAATAGGAATTTCGACCTCTAAGTTACATTTTTCATAAATTAATCTCTACATTTGAAACAATGGCAGAACGATATGTCTGAAAAAACAGATAAAAACCCGAATTTTTTCTATTCAACCTCAGATTTTCCTTTTCTTAGAAATTTAGAGGAGAATTTCCCCATTATTAAAATGGAATTAGAAAATTTGATTACCGAGGGTGCCGAACAAAACTGGTTAAGAACATTTCCGGAATACGTGAAGTCAACGCAAGAAAAAGCGTGGAAAGTATTTACATTTTTATTTTTCGGAATGAAAAGCCCAAAGCATGCTTCACTTTGTCCAAAGACTGCTGAACTAATTTACGATATCCCTGAAATTATTTCTTGTGATTATTCATTTATGGCTCCTGACACACATATTTTGCCACATAAAGGATATTCGAGAATGGTTTTGCGCTGTCACTTGCCTTTGATTGTTCCTAATTCAAAAAAATGTGCGATACGGGTTGGTGACGAAACGCATCTTTGGGAAGAAGGAAAGCTTGTTATTTTTGATGATTCTTTTGAACATGAAGCTTGGAATAAATCTGATAAACCACGCGTTGTACTGATGTTCGATATTCCGAATCCAAATTGGGGCTATACGGCAGATGAAATTTCAGCTTACAAAATCAATAACCTGGATGATCCGTTTTTACTTTCCATAGCCAATAAGGAGAAATGGAAGCAATCCTTTAAAGACCGGGTATTGCCAATGGAGGAATTCTATTAGTCAGCAACTCATTAATCTCCCACATATTTATTTCAGTCGGTTCTCCTGTCAATTTCATCTCTGAAGATCCGTTAGCGAAAATGGCAGCTGCTTTGTTTAATTTCAACCCTTTAACTAAGTAATTTTCTTTAGTCAATTGATAAATTTCATTCAATCCATCTTCCGAATCTTCAACCCATTCATATCCAAGAAGTTTATTGTATTGAATCGCCCTGAAATTATCCTTTAAAATGCGAATGTGCGATTTATTGATATCTCGCAACATATAAAAAACAAAATTCAAGAGACAAAGCGATGCATAAACAGCCGCAAAAGAATGTTCATAAGCCTGATCTCCTATGAAAATACCTCCCTCACCAAATCCATGTACCTTATCAAAATTTTTTGTATTGATTACCCCAACTTTTTTCGAATCATATTCGATGATGAAATAATAATTATTCAGATTGTTTATCGATTCAAACCAAGCATTTTGCATATCTTCGGTAATGTAATCCTTGTAAACCATATTATCCCGGACATGTGCAGAATTCCGCCAATTTCTCACCAATTCCAAATCATCGCATTGAAGGCGAATTAAACGAACGTCAAATTGTTCAAGGATTAACATTGCTTTTCATCAACATGATACAACGGAGCGTTATTGATATTTTTTAGTATGGTTCGAAGATATTGAGCAATTATTCCCAAACTAAATAATATGATTCCAGTGGAAAAAAGAATACTCACAATAAGAGAGGCATAACCTTTTACAGCTATTTTATCAACGAAGTGTCTGTAAATGAAAAAGGAACCAACAATGGAATTGACGAAAGCTAAGGTAAATCCAAGATAAGTGACAAATTTCAAAGGAATACCTGTGGAATAAATCAACACCTTACCCGTTGCATCAAATAATTGACCTAGTTTGTACCTACTTTTTTTAATTGGTGAAGGATTATTTTCTACTTTAACGAATGAAATGTTACTCGTATACCATAGTAAAAATTCGTCTATAAAAACAAAATGACGGTGGTTCACGGCTAATTTTCTTGCCAATCTGGATTCAATTAATCGAAAACTGCTACCTCTTCCTTTTTTAGCACCTTCCAATCGAGCAACTTTCTTGTAACAAAATTTCAAAAACTTCCTAAAAAAAGATTGTCGTTGAAAATATTCTCCATAAACAACTTGTGAAGTCGAATTTTTCTGCTCGATAATTAACTTTTCAAATTCGGTCGGCAGAACCTCCAGGTCATCGTCCATTGTCAAAATAAATTCACCAGAAGCATTTTCAAAACCACACAAAGTAGCTGCATGTTGTCCAAAATTCTTGCTTAGTCTAACTAGTTTAATTTGCCCAATTGAATCAGAATTCTTAATCTTCTTCAAACTATTCCAACTGTCATCCTGACTGAAATCGTCAACATAAATAATTTCATAGTCTATTTTTCCATCAAATGCATATTTAATTTCTTTATGCAATTGAAATAGATCTTTTCCCGTATTATAAACAGGGACTACAAGACTATATTTGGATTCTACAATCATTTTAAACGCTGGGAATCAATATTTAAATAGATTCTGTCAAATTTACGATTAATCCAATTTATCTCACCATAATTTACAATTTATGTCTCGTGAAAGAAATTAATCTAACAGCAAAAAACAAAATCTGCAAATTTTCCTCAAATTACTACAAATATTCATTGGGTTATGGTAAATTTAAAAGTGATTGCTATTTTTGATTGGAAAAATAGTTAGATCTGTAACTTTTGGTTCGTTCCAATTGTTTTAACTGCAAACTTCACAAGTTGAAAAGACACGAGTACAATATCAGCGTTGAAAGCCATGGTGATTCCCTTTATCGCTTTGCT
>JBILIY010000048.1:0-7227 GCA_044368815.1 Crocinitomicaceae bacterium | reverse complement strand
CAAAGTATTGTTTCCACCAACTCCATAAACGATTTTTAATTTGCCTTTATTTTCCTCAATTACCGTTTGAAGAATCTGCATTTTTTCCTCTTGCGACAGCGTTGGTGATTCACCGGTCGTTCCTTGAACCACTAAAAAATCTGTACCTCCGTTCAATTGAAGTTGCACCAATTTTTTCAACGCATCGAAATCAATCGATTTATCATTTTTGAATGGCGTAACTAGGGCGACACCAGAACCTTTGAATGGATTATTCATATATTGAAATTTTTTCGAGTGTGTGTATTACAAAATTGAGCATTTCAGAAGGCTCAGAAGATTCTGCATTCAACTGTAAATCAAAATGATCGTTATGCTCATTCACGATAATCCGTCTATTGCAATTCGTATTTTTAATTTCCTTGAAAATTGGCTGATCTACGTTTCCAAACCAAATCATAATATCATAATCACGTTTTAATTCGGATTCCAATTGAACGTCTTTTAATTTGCCCCAGAATGAGTAATCATTCGGAGAATTGTAGTAAATCAAAAAATGCGGTGGCAACGTGTTTTTATCAACCTCCTTGGAAATGTTCACCACGATTGTCAACCGATCCACATTACTCAAATTCAGCATTTTATCCAACGGCTTGCGAAAGCCATTTAATTGTTCATCGTTTTCGTAATTGAATACGACTAGCAAAGCGCGAGTCGCATTCCAAATATTTTTTTCTCTCATGAACTTATGAGTTTGATAAATTCATCTTCACTAATAATTATAACACCTAAATCGGTGGCTTTTTTCAATTTCGCCGGTCCCATATTGGCTCCAGCAAGTAAGTAATCTGTATTACCAGAAACTGACGATCCATTTTTTCCTCCATTTTGATCAATCAACTCCTTCAATTCATCGCGTGAAAAGGCTTCAAATGTTCCGGATACAACGACCGTTTTGCCCTCTAATTTAGCTGATATTTTTTCTTTTTCACGAATTTGAAATTGTAGTCCTTTTTCTTTCAGTCGATTTATGATAATTAAATTAGATTCTTCCAAAAAGAACTGTTGAACTGAAATAGCAATTTTTTCACCTATTTCCTCAGTTTGAATCAAATCATCATACCGCGCACATGCAATAGCATCTATATTTTTAAATTGCTTTGCCAGTTTTTTGGCAACCGTTTCTCCAACATATCGAATTCCCAATCCAAATAAGACGCGCTCAAATGGAATTTCTTTCGAATTTTCAATACTATTCAAAAGATTATCTGCTGATTTTTCAGCCATTCGTTCTAATCCCACAAGCTGCTCAAACGTTAGTTCATACAAATCAGCACAGTTAAGAATTAATCTTTTGGAATAAAGCAAATCAATTGTTTCAACTCCAAGTCCATCAATGTTCAAGGCTTTTCGACTGATAAAATGTTCGATACGACCTTTTACTTGAGGTGGACAGAAATTCTCATTCGGGCAGTAGTGTTGTGCTTCTCCTTCTCTTCGAATCAATTTCGTTTGACATTCCGGACAAGATTCAATGAATTCAATTTTTTGATTCGATTCTGTTCGTTTCTCCTCGTTTACACCAACTATTTTTGGAATGATTTCACCTCCTTTTTCCACATAAACGAAATCTCCTTGATGCAAATCCAATTTTTCAATTTGATCGGCATTGTGCAAAGAGGCGCGTTTAACAGTCGTTCCTCCAAGCGATACGGGTTCCAAATTTGCAACTGGCGTGATTGCTCCTGTTCGTCCTACTTGATAAGTGACTTCCAATAACTTCGTTTCAACACGATTCGCTTTGAATTTAAATGCAATCGCCCAACGCGGTGACTTGGCTGTAAAACCTAATTTTTGTTGTTGTGAATACGAATTAACTTTGATAACAATTCCATCAATTTCAAATTCAAGCTGTTCACGTTGTTTATCCCACAAATGAATAAAATCCATAATTCCCTCAACGGAATTCGTTTTTTCGATGAATCGTTTTTTTTGTGGTGGGATTTTGAATCCCCAGTTACCAGCCTCGTTTACCGCTTCAAAATGCCCTTTCAGATTGTGATTCGCTCCATAAAGTCCATAGAGGTAGGAATCTAGTCCGCGCTCAGCTACAATTTTTGAATCTTGCAATTTCAATGTTCCTGAAGCTGTATTTCGTGGATTCGCAAAAGGAGTTTCTCCAATTTCCTCACGTTCAGCGTTCAACTTTTGAAATTGCTTTTGAGGCATGAAAATTTCACCTCTAATTTCAAAATCTTCCGGGAAATCACCTTTCAACTTTAGAGGAACGGAACGAATTGTCCGCACATTGTTGGTAACGTCTTCTCCTTTCTCACCATCACCTCGAGTAACTGCTCGTGTTAATTGTCCTTTTTCATATCGAATTCCAATAGCAACACCATCATATTTCAACTCGCAAACGTATTCGATATCCTCTTCAATGATTTTTTTAACGCGATTTACCCAATCTACAATTTCTTCTTCCGAATAAGAATTACTCAACGAAAGCATTGGAAAACGATGTTCTACCGTCTCAAACTTCTTGGTAATGTCCCCTCCTACTCGTTTTGTTGGACTATTATCATTTGCAAATTCTGGAAATTGCTTTTCAAGTTCTTGAAGTTTAAGTAAAAGCATATCGAAATCATAGTCGGAAATTTCCGGCGTACTCTCCACGTAATACAAATAATTGTGGTGGTGAATCAAATCCGTTAGACGCTCAATTTCGATTTTTGCCTGCTCAGCATTCATGCTATAAAATTACACTTTTTGAGCTTTTAACATGCGTTTTTTTCCTTGCAAATCATTCTTCAGCTCAATATTGCTAAATCCTAAAATTTTCAACATTTCGATTACTTGATCCGCAAAATCAGGATTCAATTCAAAGAATAGAAACCCATTTTGATTTAACTTTTGTAACGCTAACTTCGCAATTTGCTCGTAAAAAATGATGGCTGAATCATTTGGAACAAATAAGGCCAAATGCGGTTCGTAATCCAATACATTGGGATTCATTTGTTCAATTTCCTTGCACGTAATGTACGGAGGGTTGGAAACAATTACATCAACCGAATCTAAATTCTTCCAAAATTTCGAATTGATATCGAGTGCATCGGCTATTTGAAATACAACTGATAATTCATTTCGTCGCGCATTAGATCGAGCGAGTTCATTTGCATCTTCAGAAACATCCACACCAAAAACTAGTGCATTTGGAAATCGCGATTTCAGTCCAAGAGCAATGCAACCAGAACCTGAACAAATATCAAACATTGAATTTACATCCGAAAGTTCTGAAATCCAAGCAACAAGTTCCTCAGTTTCCGGGCGTGGAATCAAAGCTCGGGAATCACACAAAATGGTTAAATCACAAAAAGTCGTTTCGCCGAGAATGTATTGAAATGGCTCGTTACCTTGCAATCGTTTCACAAATGAACGAACGTACAACAAATCGGATTCTGACATACGATTTTCGGAAGACAAAAGAAATTCAGAATCATTCCAATCGAATAGTTTGCAGATCAATTGTTTCCACATCGATTTAAGTTCACTTTCAGAGAATTGTGTTTGAAGTCGTTCTTTGAAATATGCCCGAGCTGCCGAAATTGTATTTTCTTTTACAAACATTACTCTTCCCTCAACTCAATGAACTTTTTAATTTTCTCGTTTTCAATTAGCACGGTCAGATTGTAGTAAGCGATTTTCCATTCACCTTTTTCGAGCGTACAAATTCCACTGCCACGACAACCTTTCATCCACGTATCCAAATCCTCATCAAACCAAGCTGTTTTCTTGTCTTTCGAAAAATTCCATTTCCGGTTGGAAGGTTTAAAATCCCAAGCGTTTCCTTTATCGAAGTATGGTTTACAGAAAGATTGAAACTCCGATTTGTTCCAACGCTCTCCAGGGGCAGTGCCTAAAAAAATGAAATTTTCTGAAGTAGCATCAAAGTAATTAATAAATTCAGCTTTAGCAGCGCTGACATGCCATGCATTGATTAAATCATTTAGTTTAATTTCATCTTTCTGTCCGAATGAAATGAATCCTGACCATAAAGAAAGTAGTATACAAACTCTCAAATTAAATTTCATTTTTCTGAAATAAAAAAATGCAAAACTGAGTATAACTCAATCTTGCATTTTAAGGAATAATTAAAAAAATCTAATACTTTCCGGTTTTTAACGAACTTTCTCTTTTTTGGCAATCCTTTACTGCGTTGTATACATTAACTACACCGCCAGTTTGAGATTTAGTTTCAAACCCATCAACATTGTACTTTGTTGCAGAAGATAAAATGGCATACTTAATATCTAGCATTGGCAGTGAAGGAAAATATGACTTTAACATAGCTGCAACACCAGCTACCATTGGAGCTGCCATGGATGTTCCTTGTAAGTTTTGATAGGCACTTTGCGGAACGGTATTGTAAATTTCAAATCCAGGAGCAAATACATCAACTCCTACTTGGCCATAATTTGAGAATGAAGCAACCAATTCTTCTTTATCTTTAGTTGAAGCACCAATTGTTAAGAAATGATCAAGCGGGTTTTCTTGAAACGAATATTTTGAAGTTGGGAAGTTCGGTTCGATATCGATGTCTTTCGCATCGTTACCTGCAGCATGAACCAACAAAACACCTTTTGAATCAGCATATTCGAAAGCCTGAAAAACTTTTTCTTGATGAGGTGAATACGATTTACCAAAAGACATATTTATCACTTTTGCACCGTTATCAACTGCATAGCGAATTGCCAACGCAATATCTTTATCGTTTTCATCGCCATTCGGAACGGCACGTAACGACATGATTTTCACATTATCAGCAACTCCGTCACCACCCTTATCGTTTCCACGAATCGCGCAAATTATTCCTGAAACGTGCGTTCCGTGCAAAGCATCAGGACCTTCAACATCCGGATTTCCGTAATTAGTATCATTAAAATCATCCGGATTATCACCAATTAACGAACGATCATCGTAATTTACATTTAAGTTATAATTCAACTGATCCTCGATGTATTTTTTCGTTTCAGCATCTAAAGCACCTGATTTAATCATTTCTAAGTACGGTTCGTATTGCGCTCTTTCTGCTTCAATTTCATTTTTAACCGTTTGATAAAGTTCGAATTCCTCGTCGCTTTTAATCGATGCAGGATCAATACCCTCATATTTATCCATCAATTTTGCAAGAATTCGCGTTTTCTCCAAACGAGCCGCATCCAAATTTTCACCTTTCGAATTTCCTAAAAAATTCCATCCGTGAACATCATCAACGTAGCCATTTTTGTCATCATCGATTTTGTTGTTTGGAATTTCTTTGGTGTTAACCCATATTTTACCTTGTAAATCTTCATGTTCAATATCTACTCCCGAATCTATAACCGCTACGATTACTGGTTCGGATTTCTTTTTCTTTAATAACCCATAGGCTTTATCGGTTGCCATTCCTGCTCCCTCCTTATTGTACCAATTTAAAGTTCCTGGAATCGCTTGAGCTGATAATTGCAATGAAAAAGCAAAAGTCAGAGCATACAAACCTAGTGTAAGAATATTTTTTCGCATAAAAGATTTTTTTTTCAAATATAAACAAAAAGATTCGAGCGATACGCTCTATTCTCGTACTTTTGAACTTCGAAGAAATCTTTTTAAATTCGCTAAAGGACAAATTTTAAATTCTATGACAAGAACTTTTATCCTAGGTTTTATGATTTCATTAACATGGAACTTTTTCAGTCAAAAAAACTATTTGCGACTGAACGATTTTCTTACAAATGAAACGGAAACCACATTAATAAACTCATGTGTCCCAAATACAGAATCGAATAGACAATTTCTTTATGAGAATAATCTAACGATTAAAAATTCGACTAAAAATTGGATCTTTTTTTCGGCAAAAACGGATTGGGTGAAAAGAAACAGAAATCACAACGCATTGAAGAATTTTTACTTCGAATTTGCACCTCCATCTGCGCTTGCCGATACAGCTTTGGTTCGTCACAAAATCAATTTAGTGCATCAAGGGAACGGACTTGACACATCCTATACTGGTAAAGGTGTAATTGTTGGAATCGTTGACCAAGGAATTGATTTCAACCATCCTGATTTTAAATTTTCGAATGGAAAAACGCGTGTTCTTAGGTATTGGGATCACACCGTGAATGCGACAAATCCACCTCAACCATACGGTTATGGAACTTTGTGGGATAGCACCGCCATCAATAACGGGACGTGCACGAGTTTGGAAACTGGAACAGCTCACGGGACAACTGTTTCAGGTATGGCAGTCGGAAATGCTCGAGCTAACACAAAGAACAAAGGCGCAGCTCCAGAAGCAGAAATAATTGTTGTAGAAACTGATTTTAATCTTCCAAACTGGACTTTAACTATCGCAGATGCTTGCGATTACATTTTCAAAGTTGCCGACTCACTTGGAAAACCCGCAGTTATCAATTTGTCATTGGGAGCATATCTCGGAAGTCACGATGGAAGAGACCCTGCAGCGGAACTGATGGACTCTCTGCTTGATGCGAAAAAAGGTAGAATTATCGTTTGTGCCGCAGGGAACGCAGGGAATCAAGGCAAGTTTCATGTTCACAACGATATCACCTCCGACACAAGTTTTGTTTGGAATTTAAACAATCCAGGAAACACATTTGTGGGAAATAATAAGATTTTGTTCGATTTATGGGGCGATACAACAACCTCTAACTATCAATTCGCATATGGCGCCGACCGTCCTGAACCAAATTACGGATTTGTTGGGCGCACGGACTTTCGCCTAGCTTTGAGTGACACAAATGGTGTTGTGGTTTATGACACAATTTACAATGCGCAAGGTCAACGAATTGCTTGCATAGAAACGTGGAGGGAAATCGTTGGTCAGAATTTCCACATGCAAGCAGTTTTCAGAACAATAGATTCCTTGAATTACTTATATCGATTTGAAACGACAGGTTCCGGATCATACGACATTTGGGGAGGAGCATGGCAACGTTGTAGTGATTTCGCGACGGTTATTCCATCTGAAAACGTAATGCCAAATATCATTCATTATGTTATGCCGGATTCCCTTCAATCCATTGTTTCATCTTGGAATTGTTCTCCAAAAGTTATTTCCGTTGGAAACATTCAAAATCGAAAATCATTCATAGACAAAAACAACAATGTTCAAACGTTTAGTGGAACTCCAGGGAGTTTGGCGGCATCCAGTAGTAAAGGTCCAACTAGACTTGGTGAAGTAAAGCCAGA
>JBILIY010000047.1:0-7252 GCA_044368815.1 Crocinitomicaceae bacterium | reverse complement strand
GTTTCTGCTAATTCCAAAAGTCGTTCGGTGGCATCAGGTCTTCGGTTTAATAAAACATCTTCAACATGGATTAATAATTCAGGTTCAATATCTGAATATACCTCAAGCATCGTTGGGTTAACGATACCCATATCCATTCCGTTTGAAATCGCATGATACAAAAATGCGGCATGCATGGCTTCACGGACTTTATTATTTCCTCGAAAAGAAAAAGAAACATTTGAAACACCTCCACTCACATGCGCTCCAGGTAAATTTTCACGGATCCATTTGGTAGCTCTGAAAAAGTCAAGTGCGTTGTTGTTGTGTTCTTCCATACCTGTTGCGACTGGAAAAATATTGGGGTCAAAAATGATGTCCTCATTTGGGAAATTGACTTTTTCAACTAATATATCATAGGAACGTTTACAAATCTCTATTCTACGCTCATACGAATCCGCTTGTCCAAGTTCATCAAATGCCATCACGATAACCGCAGCTCCATAACGCTTGATAGTCTTAGCTTGTCGAATGAAATTTTCTTCTCCTTCTTTCAATGAAATAGAGTTCACGACCCCTTTTCCTTGAATGCATTTCAATCCAGCTTCTATGATTTCCCATTTCGAACTATCAATCATTACAGGAACGCGAGCGATGTCTGGCTCAGAAGCAATCAAATTCAAAAATTTCACCATCGCCTCTTTTCCGTCAATCATCCCTTCGTCCATATTGACATCAATAATCTGCGCACCCCCTTCTACTTGATCTCTTGCAACAGCCAAAGCTGCTTCAAAATCACCTTCCTTGATCATGCGTAAAAAGGCTTTTGAACCAGTCACATTGGTTCGCTCACCGACATTTACAAAATTACTTTCTGGGGTTACTATTAGTGGCTCGAGGCCGGAGAGTTTTAAAGTCATCTTAGTTAAAAGTGAATAGTTAAGCGTTTTTAATTGTTAGTTTTTAACTTGTTTTTCGAGGTAATTATGCTACTTACTAGCATTCTTTTTAATTCCAGAGCTTGTTCAGATAAGGTTTCAAAGTCGTATTTAGTTAAATAATTCGAATCCTTAAGTAATTCTAACCAATACAGTGTTTCATCACATTCTTTTAAAGAAATAGAAAGTTTATGAATAAAATCCTTAGTGCTTTGAGCATATTGAGCCTCGCGAATATTTGCTCCGACAGAGGTCGAAGATCGAACTAATTGTTTACTTAAAATATATTCTTGATTCTTAAACAAAGATTTGCAAATGTTCACTGAATCAAGAGCCATTTTATAACTTTTAGTTTTTAAAATACTGTCTTTCATGGTGCTTTTTATCTTTAATTTACTCAAAAAGTTTGATTCAAACGTTGCTAAATATAATCTTTATGTCTCAACTTTTCCGAATAACACTTTTCAATTACTTTTTAACTCTCAACTCATACTTTTAACTTCTACCTACTAAACTATTGAAGCCAAAACTTTCGAGGCTTATAATTCTTTGAGAGCTCCGCAATCGCTTTTATATGATCAGGAGTTGTGCCACAGCACCCACCGATGATGTTGATTAAACCTTCATCCAAAAATTCTTTGATTTGAGCAGCCATTAGTTCAGGTGTTTCATCATATTTTCCGAATTCATTAGGAAGTCCAGCATTTGGATGAGCGCTCACAGCAAACGGAGATTTATCATTCAAAATTTGTAGATAAGGACGCATTAAATTTGCCCCAAGCGCACAATTTAATCCAATGCTTAAAAGTGGCATGTGTGATAATGAAATCAAAAATGCTTCGGTTGTTTGACCGGTGAGCGTTCTACCACTTTGATCTGTAATAGTTCCAGAAACCATGATTGGCAATTTCTCCCCACGCTTTTCAAAAACCTCATCGATTGCAAATAAAGCAGCTTTCGCATTGAGTGTATCAAAAATTGTTTCAACTAATAAAATATCAACCCCACCATCCATTAACGCTTGGACCTGCTCAGCGTATGCGTTTACCAATTCATCAAAGGAAATTGCACGATAACCAGGGTCATTCACATCCGGTGAAATGGAAGCTGTACGATTTGTTGGTCCAATAGAGCCGGCAACAAAACGGGGTTTATCCGTAAATTCATCTGCAACCTCACGGGCAATTTTGGCACTGTCGAAATTAATGCGGTAAACGGCTGATTCCAAACCATAATCTGCTTGTGCGATCCAAGTACCGGAAAACGTATTTGTTTCAACGATGTCTGCTCCTGCTTGGAAATATTGCCGATGAATGTCTTTTATTATTTCTGGACGAGTAATGGACAATAGATCATTATTCCCTTTTAACGGTTTGTCGTGATTTTCAAATGCACCATCCCGGAAATCAAATTCCTCCAATTTATGCCGTTGAATCATTGTGCCCATTGCACCATCAAGAATAAGAATTCTCTCGTTTAAAAGTTCTTGTATGTTTCTTTTCATATATCGTTTTTATAACTTTAAAGAATGGAAAACAGTGAACTGTCAACTTATCTTTTTCCGGTTGATAACCGAAATCGGATTTGGCACCTTTTCAAATTAAGCTAGGTTGCCAAGGTTTCAAAGGGCCTGTCCCTCCACCTTTCTTTATAAGTTTATTTAAATGAACGTGAAACAAAATTACAACTTAAATGGGATTTCACGAAAGAAATTCCTCCAAAAGAACTTATTTTTACTAATTATTTCAAAATGAATTCACTACTTAAAAGTTTTGGTTTTGCATTTCAAGGGATTTTTCATCTTATCAAGAAGGAACGAAATTTTAAAATACAATTTGCAGTGTTCATTTTGGTTTTATTCTCAGCTTTCTATTTCCAATTATCCAAATACGAATGGATTGTCCTTTTAGTTAGTTCAATGATCGTTATGAGTCTGGAAGCAATTAACACATCAATAGAGCAACTTTGCGACTTAACGGAATCAAACATAAATCCAAAAATAAAAATCATTAAAGATGTTGCCGCAGGGGCTGTTTTGATTGCCTCATTATTTTCAATTGTGATTGGGTTAATAATTTTTATTCCTCGTATTTATAAGCTTGTTGAAAGCCTGTAACGCCTTCCCGAAAGGTGTTTAACTGCACTTTTCATTTCCAAATTAAATAACAGCACATTCATTTTTGAAGCACTTATACCAGTTCTAATGGAAAGAACGTCCATGTGAAGATCACTTTGATTTGAAAGAATTTCCAAAATCATTTTTTCTTGTTCATCAAAATGTTCAAAAAGAACTTTTTGTTTTGGCTTCGATTCCTTAATGTTCCAATTCATAAAATTTAAAAATTCGACTCCGTTTGTTACTAAATGAGCCTTCTCTTGTTGAATTAACTTGTTACATCCTTCCGAGTAAGGTCTATTTACATCTCCTGGAAATGCGAAAACATCACGACTATAATCATTTGCCAAATCTGCGGTAATTATCGAACCACCTTTGAGCTTACTTTCAATTACTATTGTGGCGTCTGCAAAACCTGCTACAATTCGATTTCGCATAGGGAAATTCTCACGGTCTGGGTTTGTTCCAATACCAAATTCTGTAAGCAAACCTCCTTGATCAAGCATTTTGAGCGCCATATTTTTGTGTTTGGCAGGATAAATTCGATCCAATCCGTGTCCTAAAACTCCCAAAGTTGTGATATTATTTTCTAGACATAATCGGTGAGCTGAAATATCCACTCCATAGGCAAGTCCACTAACCACCGTAATGTCCATTCCGGAAAATGAACCAATCAATTCTTCAAGAATAATCTTTCCATAATCCGTTTGATTTCGCGTTCCAACGATGGAAACTATCTTTTCATTATTAACGTTAAAATTTCCCTTTGAAAACAATATCATAGGTTGATCTGGACATTGCTTCAATCGCCGGGGATAGCTAGAATCTAAGAAAAAAAGGGATTTAATTCCATGTTTTTGATTGAAAGATAGTTGTCGTTCCGCCTCGCGCATTGCTTCGTCCCAATTTAAATTTTGTAGGATTGTTTTTGCAATTCCAGTTCTCAAAAATAGTTCCTTGGGTTTTAATGAAAAAAACTCTTCGACAGAGCCGATTTTCGATATTAACTGAGCGCCTCGAGAGGGTCCAATTCCGTGTAGATTTGCAAAAGCTATTTTGAAGATTTCATCTGTCATTTCCTTTTTTTTTTATAGTTTCGTTTCCTTAAGTTAAGGAATATTATTCGATCATTTTCATGTTAAAACTATTTTTTACAGCTTTTTTGTGCTTTCCATTAGTACTTTTTTCACAAATCAAAGGAGTGATTTTAGATGAAAAAACACAAGATCCAATTGCAGGTGCAAAGGTTATTTTGACTTCTGGACAGAAAGTTCAGACAAATATAAACGGTGAATTTATTGTCACTCCAACGAAATATCCTATCCAAATCAATTTTTCAATGATAGGCTATGTCGATGACTCATTGAAGGTTACGAGAGATACTACTTTCACAAAATACTTGACTGTAGAATCCATACAGATTAAAACGGTTGTTGTAACTGCCGGACGTCGTTCTCAAGAAATAGAAGAAGTGCCTATTTCCATGGAAATAATAAAACCTGAATTAATCAATAATAAAGGAATAAGCAACCTCGAACAAGCCGTTGATCAAGCCCCTGGTGTATACGCGATGGATGGTCAAGTAAGTATACGAGGTGGTGGTGGATATGCTTATGGTGCGGGAAGTCGCGTTATGCTTCTTTGGAACGGTGTCCCTATGTTATCCCCAGATATTGGTGATGCAAAATGGAATGCAATACCAATGGAACAAGCATCACAAATTGAGATATTAAAAGGCGCTTCATCGGTTCTTTATGGAAGTGGAGCATTAAATGGAATCATTTCGCTAACGGAAAAAGAACCAACTGCTCAGGGGAAACTTTCATTCAAAGTTCAGTCGGGAATATATGACAATCCAAGAAGAAGTTCAATGAAATGGTGGAATAAAAACCCGACATTTCATCTTGTCGATATTTATGGAGGAAAAGCATTTAAAAAAGTGGGGGCAACAATCGGTGCAAACATGTATTTGGATTCTGGTTATCGCCAGGGTGAAAGTGAAAAACGTTTCAGAATAAATGGATCGTTTTATTATCGTCCAGAGAAATTGACCAAATTTAGAACGGGCTTGAGTTATAATTTTCAATATCAGGATGTAAACAATTTCATTCTTTGGAAAAACGATTCAAACTGCTATCAACCAATGGATGGAACACTTAATCGACAAAAAGCCATTCGTTTTAACATTGATCCCTATTTTAAGTACATCGATAATAAAAACAACAAACACTATTTGAGGACCCGTTACTACCTCGTAACAACAGGAAATGATCAAAATTATAAGGATGCCTCTTTCGCCCAACTTTTCTACACGGATTATCAGTTTCAAAAGAAATTATACGCTGGCGTAAATTTAATCGCAGGAGCAATGGCGAATGTTGGGACGGTAAAAAGCTGGGTGTTTCAAGACCACATCTCTCAAAATTATGCGGCCTATGCACAAGTGGAATCAAAATTCAACAAACTCGATATAACCGCCGGGATGAGATTGGAATACTATAAATTGGATACAATGCAAATCGATTCTCGTTATGAATACCTTGACTCCCTCTTCATTCCTGTATACCCGGTGTTCAGAATGGGTGCACATTATGAATTAAACAAAGCTTCTCATTTTCGTTCTTCGATTGGTCAAGGTGTTCGATTTCCTTCAATTGCTGAACGTTATGTATCAACTTCTGTAGGCGGATTGGTTATTTTCAAAAATCCAAATCTCGAGCCTGAGAAAGGTTGGTCGGCAGAGATAGGATACAAACAAATCGTGAAAATTGGAAAAGAATGGAAAGGATATTTGGATGTTGCCGGTTTTATTAATGAATACAGCAATATGACCGAATTTACTTTCGGTGTATATAACCCATTGACAGGAAATAAACTAAATTGGTTGGGAGCAGGAGTCGCTTCATCAGAAGATTCATTGATTTGGAATAATTTGGTAGCACAGGGAGTGGGAATATCACAATGCATAGGTTTTAGAGCCACAAATGCCGAACGCGCTAGAATTTCGGGAATCGAATTCGCATTTAATAGTCAAGGTCATATTGGGCCAATTGAGGTAACTTCCTTACTCGGTTATACCTACATGAATCCCATAAGTTTAAATACAGATCCCTCGTATAAACAAACCTTTTCAGATACAGTTACAAATATTTTGAAATATCGCTTTCGTCACATGGCAAAATCAGACATTCAATTGGGATATAAGAACTTTGAATTAGGCTTTTCCACACGTTACAATAGCTTGATGGTTAATATTGATAAGGTATTTGAGGAGACGATTGGGACACAACAAATTTTACCAGGATTGAAGGAATATCGTGAAAAGAACCAACAAGGTGCTTTTGTGATAGATCTTAGGGTTGCCTATTCAATCAAAAAACAATATCGATTTAATTTTATTGTCAATAACCTATTGAACGCAGAATACGCATCAAGACCAGGCGATGTTCAACCTCCACGTAATTTCATTTTACAATTCCTGTGCAATTTTTAGTGCATAAATTAATATGTAAAGATTGTAAGTATTCAAAAAAATCTGCTAATATTGAATTCTAAACTATGCTCATGAAAGGAAAATTTATTCTCTCATACCTATTATTTATTCCCATCTATTTTCATGCTCAAGTGAAGGGTATTGTTGTCGATCGAACAAATAATTCACCTCTAATCGGGGCAAAATTAATCGCTTCTGATGGCACCAAAGCTCTGTCTGATTATGACGGAAAATTTGAGTTAGACTGCAAAAAGTTCCCTGTAACTATTGTTATCAGTTTACTGCAATACGTTTCCGATACCGTTACGGTTGATAAAGCTGGAGAAATCACCATAAAACTAGGTGAACCTGAAAAAGACTTGGATATGGTAGTCGTTTCCGCAGGACGAAGAAAACAAGCGATTGAAGAAGTTCCTGTTTCGATGGAAATCATCAAGCCGCAATTAATTGATAATAAAGGAATAACTGATTTGGAACAAGCCGTTGATCAAACACCTGGAGTTTTTACAATGGATGGACAAGTGAGTATTCGAGGTGGTTCAGGTTTTGCATACGGCGCTGGAAGTCGTGTTCTTTTACTTTGGAACGGGATGCCTTTACTTTCTGGTTATGCTGGAGATACACAATGGAACGCAATCCCGATGGAACAAGCATCGCAAATCGAGGTCATGAAAGGTGCTTCTTCGGTTTTATACGGAAGCGGTGCGTTGAATGGAGTCATTGCAT
>JBILIY010000046.1:0-7347 GCA_044368815.1 Crocinitomicaceae bacterium | reverse complement strand
AAAACTACCTTCTATATCTAAACCTGGAATTTCGATTGATTTTGGTTTCGACCAACTATCTCCCTTTTTTATTGAGTAACAAATTCCTTTTTTCAAGTCTTTTTTACCATCGTAGGAATTTAAAAGATAAATTTTGGTTTCATCTGAATTAAAGCCGACAATACAGTTGTTGTACTTATTATTAATTTTTTTGACTTCTGTTCCTTTTTGATATGTTTGTTCTCCCACTTTTTCGCTTTTCCAAACATTTTGATCATTGGAACCATATTTGGAATTGTCATCAAATGTTCTGGTGAAATAAAGCGAACCATCGGATTTTAGAAAAATTGGAAAATTCTCTTCAGCTGAGGTGTTTACAGTCCCGCCTAATTTCTTTGGCTCTTCAATATTATCGAATTGTGCTAAAAGTAAAGTTGGTAATATTCCGATTAACGTAAGTAATTTCTTCATAGTATTCATTTTATCTTCCCAACATTATACCTAAAGTCAACTCATGTCCTCCCGAGGTATAGTTATTAAACTTGGAAAGTGAAAAGTCATACGAATAGCCGAATTTGAATCGGTTACTAATATTCATTCCCAACATTCCGATCAATGCATCGGTGTGACGATATCCCAGACCAAACCAAAGCCATTCGTTATATTCTGCCTGAAGGTTAACGTCTATTGATACTGGCGCTGGGCTCATGTACTTTGCCAATAAACTGGGAGTCAGCGACCAATTTTCTCCTGTTTTAATTTTATAACCTGTGATTACTTGGTAGTGAATTTGAGGATTAAAATTGGCTGTTCCTTTTCCAAATTCAACCAAATCACGCGTTAATTGATCTGCTGAAACACCTAAGAAAAAACCTTTTCCATAAAGATAAAGCCCTGAACCCATATCTAAAATTTGTTTACTTGACTGGTTGGTTGTAAAATTGGTATATGTATTATCTAAATAGGTAAGGGATGGATCTACGATGTTTAATACCTGCGCTTTATCGGCTAAAAAGTTATTGCTTGATAATCCAACTCTTACGCCAAAGGCTAAATTCATGGATTTGGATAAAGGAAGATGAAGTGAATATGTCCCAGAGAATGAAAGTTTTCTGAAAGCGCCATATTGATCAGCTAGCAATTGTCCACCAATGGTATGTTTTAATTTACCAGTTTTAATTTCTGGATTTGCTATTGGTCCGCTGCTCGTTCTAATTCCCGGATTGTAATATTTAGATTTGAAGTTAAGTGGAACCGAGAATGCCAAATAAGAAGTTCTTGGTGCATCAGCTACTCCCAACCATTGCCATCTTCCGTTTAGTGTTATGTCAACAAAGTCATAGACACCAGCGGCGGCGGGATTAATCATGAATTGATTTCTTTGAAATTGAGAATATTGCGGGATTTGCTGGGCAAATAAGAAACTTAGTTTAAGGGAAAGTAAACTAAAGAACAGTATCTTTTTCATAAAATATTTTTTCAATCCAAACATTTACACGGCGGATCCATGGAAACTTTCACCCATTGTAAATTAGATTTAACTTCTGTATGAGTTTTCGTACTCAACATCACGCCTTGAATATCCAATTTCTTTAGTTGTTTCATTTCATAAATTTTTGGTTCCACAGAGCCAATAGGATTGTCGTAAAAATCCATTTCTTCCAATTTTGAACAATAAAATAGGTTACCTGAAATCACATTGATCTTATTCCGAGAAAAAATTAATTTTTTGAGATTTTCTAACCTAGAAATCACCAAAGGAACTGTTTCAAAATCGTTGCGATCGAGGTTCAGTATTTCTAATTTTTTGAATAAATCCAAGCTATCAGGAAGACTAGCAAATTTATTTTTCTCTAAATACAACGCTTTCAAATTTTGATATTTCCAAAGTTCTTTTGGTAGCTCGGTTAATTTACTTTTTGATAAGCTAATTGAGTATATCGTATCGGGATTGGCAAATAAAACTTCCTCGAATCTATAAATTTTATTGGAAATGTTTTGTGCGCTCAGGCTAGACCATAGGAAGATTATAGTACTTACGACAAACAGCTTCATCATTTGAAATGGCCCTTTTTAATTCATCTAAGTTAGCGAATTTCTGTTCATTTCTTACCTGTTTATCAAAAAATAAGGTTAGTTTCTTGCCATAAATTTCGTTTTTGAATTCGAAAATAAACACCTCCAAACTTTTTTCTTCGGTTTTATTTACCGTCGGTTTTGTTCCAACATTCATAACCCCAAAATACATTTTTTCAGCAATTTTTACTCGTACAGCATAAACTCCATTTGCCGGTACTAACTTTAATTCAGAGTCAACTTTTACATTCGCAGTTGGGAATCCAAGGGTTCTTCCGAGTTGATTTCCTTTAACAACAGTTCCAGAAATCTCATAAGGTCGAGACAAAAATAACTTAGCCGTTTGAACATCACCAAGCAACAAGCTATCCCTGATTTTTGTGGAACTGATGTTGATTTCATCAATTGATTTTGCAGAAATTTCAATCACTTCGAAACCATATTTTTCCGAAACCGACTTTAAAAAATGAATATTTCCTTCACGATTTCGCCCAAATTGATGGTCGTAGCCAATTACTACTTTTTTCGCCTTCAGATTTCCAACTAATATTTGTTCGACAAAATCAGTTGCCGATAATTCAGAAAATTCCTTTGTAAATGGAACCAAAACGACATTTTTCAAATCAAATTTTTCCAAAACTTGAAATTTTTCATCCAGTGTTTGAATCAATTTAACATTGTGATTTTCAGGAAACAAAACGATCCGAGGATGCGGGTCAAAAGTCAATAGAACCGATTCACCGCCAATTTTCTCTGCTTCCAAATTTAGCTGCTCAATGATTTTTTGATGCCCAAGGTGCACACCATCGAAAGTTCCAATTGTAACAACTGGATTCTTAATTTCCCCCAACGATTCTATTTCTTCAAAAATTCGCATCTCCTATTTCGGTTTGCAAAATTAGTCAATTGAATCTAGTATCTTCGCATAAATCTTTATCATGAAAAATCATTACATTAAATCATTTTTTCTAGCTATCTTTTTCATCTCTTCCATTCTTCGTGCGGAGGAAGGAATGCTCATTCCATCGCTTATATCGGCTTTTGAGTCGGACATGAAAGCCAAAGGAATGAAACTTTCGGCGGATGACATTTATAGCATAAACAAAACAAGTTTAAAAGACGCTATTCTTCAATTTGGAGGTGGATGTACAGCTGAAATAGTTTCCAGTCAAGGCCTTCTTTTGACGAATCACCACTGTGGATATTCATATATTCAATATCATTCTTCACTCGAAAAAGATTATTTGAAAAATGGTTTTTGGGCGAAAAATAAAACAGAAGAATTAGCGAATCCGGGTTTGACTGCCATGCGAATCGTTCGAATAGAAGATGTTACAAATGCCGTTTTTGTTGGAGCAAGCTCAAAAAATGATTTGGAAACAATTCAAGCTAACATCAAAAAACTAACAGCTGCTGCCGTTGCTGGAACGCATTATGAAGCTGAAATTAAGCAATTCAATTATGGAAACGATTATTACATGATGGTAAAAGAAACGTTTTTAGACGTGCGTTTGGTAGGGACACCACCTAATTCAATTGGTAAATTTGGAGGTGATACAGACAATTGGGTTTGGCCTCGGCATACGGGGGATTTTTCAGTTTTTAGAATTTACGCAGGAAAAGACAACAAACCGGCCGCCTTTTCAAAAGACAATGTTCCTTATCAACCTTTGCATTCGCTTCCAATTTCATTCAAAAACAGAAAAGTGGGTGATTTTACGATGGTTTACGGATTTCCAGGACAAACGGAGCAGCATGTTGTTTCATCTTATTTGAAATTCATCATTGAAAAGGAACGTCCAGCTCGAATTCACATGCGTGATTTGTCGTTGAATGTTATCGATGCAGCCATGAAAGCTTCGGATTTAACAAGAATTCAATATTCAGCAAAACAAGCATCAATTGCTAACGCCTGGAAAAAATGGATTGGACAAATCGATGGTCTTAGAACAATGGACGCAGTTACTGTAAAAGTTGAGCAAGAAAGGGCTTATGTTGAAATGGCAAATACAAAAGTTGAATGGAAAAAATATGCCGATGTTGTTGACAAAATGAATGCATTAGTCTCTGCTAAATCGGATTTGGAATTTCAATATGCGATGGGTGCCGAGTATCTCTCTTACGGCCCTGAATATTTTAAATTGGCAAGAGGGTTGAATGATTTAATCACAAACTACTCTAAATACAAGGAAAAAGGAGAATTGAATTCGGTAATTGAAAAGCTTAAAACGGGCGCTGAAGGGTTTTTTAAAAATTATGATGAGAAAGTGGATCAACAAATCTTTGAATTATTGACCTATGAATATTTAAAACAAATTAATCAACTTCAAAATTATAAGAATGAGATAGGTATTAAATCACTAACAGATGTTATCTATTCAAAATCCATTCTAACAAATAAAGAACGTTATTTAGCTTTTCTTGAAAAGTTTAATGAAAAAAGTCTTTTAAAGATTAAAAAAGATTTCGGATTCAATTTTTACAATGGTCGAATTTCAACCTTTCGAAATGAGGTTGTTCCAGCATATCAAACTTATTCTGCGGAAATGAATGGACTTCTTCAAGTTTATGTGGAAGGAAAATTTGTTATGTTTCCAAACGACAAACATTGGCCTGACGCGAATTCAACTTTACGAATAACCTATGGTCAACTCGAAGGATCTGCGCCAACAGATGGGATGATGTACACAGAACATACGACCTTGGACGGAATAATTGCTAAATATAATTCTGGGAATCCAGACATGGAATTGCTGCCGCGCATGTTGGAATTACACAAAGCGAAAAATTACGGACCTTACGCTCAAGAAGATGAATTGTGGGTTTGTTTTACAGGTTCAAATCACACCACAGGAGGAAATTCTGGATCTCCGGTTTTAGATGCAAATGGGTATTTGATGGGTTTAAATTTCGATAGAACTTGGGAAAGTACCATGAGTGATTACATGTTCGATGCAAGTCGTTGCCGCAATGTGGTGGTGGATATTCGTTACGTAATGTGGGTGATGGATATTTATGCTGGTGCAAAACACTTGGTCGATGAAATGAATTTAGTGAAAGAATAAATTTATATTTGTCCGATAAATTAATTGCTTTACAGAATAATGAGAAATTTTTTCATCTTTTTATCCCTTTTTCTTTCGTTTCAATCATCAGTTTTTGCGACAAAAGACCCAATTAACGTCACAAAAAAAATAAAAGGTTATTTAGTTGACTACAAAACGAAAGACGAAGTTGACGAAGTTGAAGTGAAATTAAAATCATTGGTAACAGGTAAAATTTATACAACCAAAACCAATGAGGATGGAGTTTTTGAATTTAACAATGTTCCAATTGGTAAAAATATGCTCATTCTTACGGACAAAGATTATCGTCCGGATACCTTAAAAGTTTTCGAAACCAACGCGAAAGAACATTTAATTCATTACACATTTAGTCAGGAGGAACCATTTACGGCAAACCTTAAAGTTTCTTGGATGTTCAATTGGGGAGATAGAACAGTTACTGAAAATGGCAAAACATATGTAAAGGAGCACTATTGGTCGCACGTCATGGCTAAAATCATTTTAGGAATTTATACCGCTTGTTTGATCTTGATATTTTATTATAGCTGCGTTCAAATGAGTTTAGCGGTTTCCTACGTTCGAAATCGCAAGAAAAGAAAAGCAGAGCAAATTCCAACATACAACGAAGCCTCAACTCCAAAAGTAACCGTTCAATTGCCGATGTTCAACGAAATGTATGTCGCTGAGCGTATTATTGAAACAATTGCAGAGTTTGACTATCCAAGGGACCGATTCCAAATTCAAGTATTGGATGATTCTACAGACGAGACCAAAGACATCATCGCCGCGAAAGTGGCTGAGGTTGCAGCAACAGGGATAAATATTCAACACATACATCGAGTAGACAGAACAGGATACAAAGCTGGTGCGCTTGATGCGGCAATGGATCAAGTCGAAGGAGAATTCATTGCGATTTTTGATGCGGATTTCGTTCCAGATAAAGATTTCTTGAAGCGAACAATGCCTTATTTCATAGAAGGAATTGGCGTGGTTCAAACGCGCTGGGGACATTTGAATAAATCCTATTCTTTGTTAACGGAGCTTCAAGCATTTGGGTTGAATGGACATTTCGCTATCGAACAAGGTGGTAGAAATGCTTCTGAGCACTACATTAACTTTAACGGAACAGCCGGTGTATGGAGAAAGAAGTGCATTGAAGATGCTGGCGGTTGGGAACATGATACAATAACTGAGGATTTAGACTTGAGTTATCGAGCTCAAATGAAAGGGTGGAAATTCAAATATTTGGAAGATGTAGAATCACCTGCTGAACTACCAATCACCATGTCCGCTTTGAAAAGTCAACAGCATCGTTGGATGAAGGGTGGAGCTGAGGTATTCGTGAAAATGTGGAAAAGCCTTGTGAAATATCCAGGATTGAAATTTTCCGATCGCTTACACGGGTTAGCTCACTTGTTCAACTCATCCGTTTTCGTTTTCATTTTAATTCTTTCCCTTCTGAGTTTATGTGTGCTTCACATTAAAGATTCGTTTTCAGATTTGAATTTCTTGATTCAATTTGGTTCGTTCTTCATATCAAGTACTATTTTCCTCGCCTTTTATTATTGGAATGCCTACCGCGACAAAAAAGGAAATTTCTTTGGTGATTTGTTCAGATTCATCGGTCGTTTCGTTCAGTTTTTAACAGTTTCAATGGCGCTCTCCTTGAGCAATGCAGTAGCCGTAATTGAAGGGTATTTGGGGATTAAAAGCTCGTTCGTTCGTACACCAAAATTTAACGTGGCTAAGAAAGATGAATTCAAAGGAAACAAATACGATAAAAAGAGTCTTTCCATCATTAATATTGCCGAAGGATTTTTTATGGTTCTTTTCGGTTTCACAGCCATTAATCGCACAATTTACGGTGATTTAGGAATGGTTCCTTTCCACGCGATGTTGGCAATCGGATATGGAATTATTTTCTTTTCAACTTTGAAGGAGAATCGAACGCAAGCTTAGTTTTTTGTTAATAGATAAGAACTAAGTAGTTGCTAATTGCGAACGGAATGGCCTCATCTTAAAAAAAATCCAATAATACTTGGCAAGCTACGTTAAGCAGTTAACTTTGCGTTGAATGAAGTTTTTGCTCACATTTCTAGGTTTATTTATATTATCATTCGCCTTTGGTCAAAATGTAAGATTGTCGGGAACGTGTGTTGGTAAAAAAAACATTCCGATTCAAGGTGTATCTATCCAATTAGTTGCTCCAAATAAAGTTCTAAATCAG
>JBILIY010000045.1:0-7362 GCA_044368815.1 Crocinitomicaceae bacterium | reverse complement strand
AACTGAGTTATGGTTTGACATATTCTTCAGCTCCCAAATATGATCTCGGAAGTAGGGAAATAGAACGTCATAAACAAAAGATACTGAAGTAGTCGTTCCCTCAATATCAGTCAATACATATTCTATTTTATCCGACACGAGTAGGGAATTTAAAATCATTGAATTTTTGTTCCATTCCAGAATCTGTATAATGAGGAACCCATCCACTCATGTCGATGAAAATTCGAATAGCTTTTACAAAGGGATTTGATTCTCCTGCATCAAACCAATGTTTTGTCCCTTCTGGAACGCTGATTAAATCTCCTCGCTCGCAAAGTAAATTAAAAACCGGTTCATTCTCTAAGTTAAACCAAAACAAACCTTTTCCATCTACAAAAAAACGTATTTCATCCTCTGTATGAATATGCTCGGAAAGAAATTTATTTCGAATTGCTTCATAGTTTTCCGTCAAGGCATTTATTGAAATTACATCTGCTGTGAGATACCCTCCATTTTTCATGAAAGGATTTAAATCCTTTGAGTAGGCCTCTAAAATTTCTTCTTGAGTTGCTGAATCTTCAAATTCAACGTCGCAATGCCATTGATCGAAGAAAATACCGCGACTAGTGAAAAATTCTTTTATTTCTGAGGGATCTGTAACTGTTTTGTTATTATCCGGGATTGATAAAATAGCCATATCGAATTATTTAATCATTTTCAATTTACACTCACAAAGATAATCCAAGGTCTCCAAATGGCGTTTTGCATCAAATAAAGTTTTACCCCACGCATAGGTTCCGTGCTTACGAATAATAAAACAATGATTGGATAATTGTGATTGTTTGTATACAAGTTCTTTTTCGAAAAATATCATTTCTTGGGAATTTTCAAAAATTGGTATCGTTATTTTGTTTAGGTGAGTTTGTTGCCCTTCAAACCCTTTCTGTATCTCAAATCCTTCAAAGGAGACTTCAGACTTTTCAATTTTAGAGATTATTACTGGATTAACTCCGTGACTGTGCAAAATCACCTTCGTTTCAGGAAACATTTGGTAAATAAAACAATGAATTAACGTTTCCGCTGATGGCTTAATATTGAAGAATTCTTCAATTGCTTCACCTCTCGAATTGATTTTGATGAAGTCATCACTTTGAAATTCGCTTTTATCTACCCCAGATCTTGAAACCCAAATTTGATTTAGTTCATCTTTAAATGAATAATTAGTGGATGTTGCCGGTGACCAGCCTTTTAAATTATAATCGCGAATTACCTTGGCTAATTCTTCATGAAGTGACATAGAACATTTTTTCAGCAAATGTAAAATAAAAAGAGGTTACCATTAAATGATAACCTCTCTATTTGGATTGTTGTTTGTTACTTATTTAATTCTTCTTTAACAAGGGTTGAAATAATTTTCCCGTCGGCTTTACCCGCTAATCTGCTTGTTAGAACACCCATAACTTTTCCCATTTCTTGAGGACCCGAAGCTCCAGTTTCTGAAATTGCCTTAATGACTTCTGAACGTATTTCATCTTCAGATAACATTTTTGGCAAATATTCTTCAATCACTTTCGCTTGAAATAATTCCTCTTCCGCTAAATCTTGTCTTCCTTGAGCATTATAAAGCTCATAGGTCTCTATACGTTGCTTGTGAAGTTTCAAACAGATTTTCATAGCTGCTTCATCACTAGCTTCACCACCTGCACCAGATGTAGCTTCCAAAAGTAACTTTGATTTTATATCGCGCAAAGCTGCCAATCGCTCTTTTTCTTTTGCGAGCATTGCTTGCTTTATCGCATCATTTATTTTGGCTGTAAAACTCATTAGTCAACGTTATCGTGAAGAAAATTATTATTTCTTAATCCAGTATTACCTTCGCTATCTGAGGAAAGACCAAAGCGCGAAAACGATTCTTCTGAACTAGGAGCAGAATTATTTAAGTTAATATTTCTTCTAACAAAAGCCGGTTCGTTTTCAAATTCTGCGATTCCTTCCGCTTTTTTCAGCTTTGCAGTATACTCTTGAATTTTAGATACTCGTTCTTGGGCTTTGCGCTGCTGTTCTTCAGGAGATAGTGCTTTTTTAGTTTGCTCCATATTGAGTTTCTCGTGTGTGTCATCTTCAAGCATGTGGCGAACAACCTCCACTTTTGCTTCAGGAGTTACAGGGTTATCGAACAAGGTAAACGGACGAACGTCACTTTTGATTTCCTCCACTTTTTCATTTTCAATAGTCGAATCAATAACATCCCAAGTGAATTCTGGTTTTGTCTCAATAACTGGCTCTTCTTGTAACGAATTTAATGATTCCTCAATACTAGTTTCTTCAAGAGAAACATATGAAATAGGTTCTGTTAAAAACGTGTTTTCAATGGTTTCAGTAGTGATAGTTTCGTTTGATATTTGATCCAAGTTATTATTTAACTCTGCATTTGTCTCATTGTTAAAAGTGCTTGTTGTTTCAAATAGGTCAAATGATTTTTTTTCCTCTACAACAGGAGTAAATGTTCCTGTCGGTATAACATTTTCAACAATTGATTCAGTTTTTAAGAAAGGTTCTTGTGTTAATTGTTCTTGCACTGTTGGTTGAATCTCTTTTGCTTGTTCGAAAGGAGAAACAAGCGGAGCTGTAAATTCCTTTTTGTTATCTTCTTCCAAAGAAACGATTGTTCTTTCTGGTGCTTTTTCAAAACCCGTAATTGGAGTTGAGCTAAAACCAGTCGCAATAAGTGTTATGCTCAATTTCTCTCCAAGTGAAGCATCAAAACCGTGTCCCCAAATAACATCAGCCGTTGCACCTGCAGCATCTTGAATGTAATCTGTAATTTCTGTGATTTCGTCCATCATTACTTCCTTGCTACCGTAAGTGATGTTCAATAGAACGTATCTTGCTCCGTTGATGTCATTGTCATTTAATAATGGTGAAGTCAACGCGCTTTTAACAGCAACCAACGCTCGGTCATCTCCTTCGGCAATTGCACTTCCCATAATGGCTTGACCGCTATTTCTTAGTACGGTATTGACATCGTTGAAGTCGACATTGATAATTCCCGTAACTGAAATAACTTCTGCGATTCCTTTTGCTGCAACAGTCAGGATATTATCAGCATGCGTGAAAGCGTCAGTTAATGACATATTCTTACCGAACTCGCGTAAACGTTCATTATTAATAATCAAAAGTGTATCAACGTTTTGACGCATTCTATCCAAACCTTCCTCTGCTTGCTGTCTTCTTTTTCTTCCTTCAAAATTGAAAGGAACTGTTACTATTCCAACAGTTAAAATCCCTAAATCTTTTGCTACTTGAGCAATAACGGGTGCAGCTCCAGTTCCTGTTCCACCGCCCATTCCGGCAGTTACAAAAACCATTTTTGTATTTTTAGAAAGTAATTCTCTTATCTCTTCAATATTCTCGATTGCCGCTTGCATACCAACTTCAGGTAGCATTCCAGCTCCTCGTCCTTCTGTCAATTCAGGTCCTAATTGAACTTTATGCGGCACAGGGGATATATCTAATGCTTGTCGATCCGTATTACAAACAATAAAGTCAACACCTACAATTCCCTGATTATACATATGATTCACAGCGTTGCTTCCGCCACCGCCAACACCAATAACTTTAATTATCGAGCTTGTTTCTCTTGGGATATCAAATTCCATATTCTATAATTTAAATTTATGTTTTATTTTTTATCGTCTTTTTCGTCATTATCATCATTGTCATCAAAGAAATCCCTTGTTTTCTTTAAGATTTTATCAAAGAACTTGCCTCTTTTATTTGGGTCTGAATGTGTTGGTGGAAGATCCTTCGGCTTTTCTTGTTCTTTTTCATTTTCTTGTTTCAGCTCGCCGCTTTCCATTGAAAGTCGATCCATAGTTTGAAACCCATTTAATACCAATCCTATCCCAGTGGCATACATTGGACTTGCCAAATCTTCGAGATTGTTTGTATTCGCAAGATGTTCTGTTGGATACCCAATTCGCGTATCCATTCCAGTTAAATACTCAAATAGTTGTGTTAAATGTTTAAGCTGCGATCCTCCTCCTGTAACTACAATTCCACCGATCAATTTTTTGGCATATCCTGAATTCTTTATTTCATAATTTACCAATTCGATAATCTCTTCCATTCGAGCTTGGATAATACTCGCTAAATTGTGAAGGGTAATTTCTTTCGGATCACGGCCACGCAAACCAGGAATACAGACTACTTCATTTGTTTTACTTTCAGAAGCAAGTGCGCTTCCAAACCTCACTTTTAAAGCTTCGGCGTGGCGTGGTAAAATTTGACAACCTTCACGAATGTCCTGTGTAATTACATTACCACCAAACGGAATTACAGCGGTATGTCTAATAATACCATCTTGAAAAATTGCAACATCCGTGGTTCCTCCACCGATATCAACAAGAACAACCCCTGCTTCTTTTTCCTCGTCGCTTAGAACGGCATCGGCTGATGCTATTGGTTCTAAAATAATTTCTCGCACATTTAATCCAGCACGATCAACACATTTCTTAATATTTAATACATTGGTAACTTGTCCTGTTATGACATGAAAGTTCGCTTCCAATCTAACTCCCGCCATTCCTATCGGATCCTTGATTTCTCGCTCTCCGTCAACTATGTATTCTTGTGGTATCACCGTAATGATTTCTTCACCTGGTGTCATCACCATATTGTACATGTCATCTACGAAAGCGTTTATATCAGCTTGTGAAATTTCACCGTTTTTGTTACGACGTGTGTACATGCCACGATGCTGAAGGCTTTTGATGTGCTGCCCTGCAATGCCAACATTTACATTTCGAATTGATAAATCTCCCTCGGTCGTGTTTTTTGTTTCTTGAACAGCCGCACTTATGGATTGAATTGTTTTTTCAATGTTCGAAACAACGCCTCGCATAACGCCCAACGACTCACTTTTACCCATTGAAATAATTTCAATTTTATTGTGTTCATTGCGACGACCAACAAAACAGGCAATTTTTGTAGTACCAATGTCAAGACCAACCACTATTTTGGTTTTCTTGATAGTCCTAACTTCTTTTTCTACATACGATTTGTCCATCATACTTGACACTTATTTCACTATACTTATTCCAACCTTCAAATGAAATTGCTTCTTTATAAAATGTTGTCAATCGACTAAATTTTTCAGAAACTTCTTCATCGGTATTAGCCGTTCCGAAAACAATTTTTTGGTCTCCTACTAATGGAATCAGAACAAAATCACCATCTTTTTCGAGGTAAACTTGACCGATTAATTTATACATTAATGGATGATTACAAACATAATTTGAAATTCGAAAGACATCGTCCAATTTTTTAATACTTTTCAAGGAATCATTGTTAATAAAATCGGTGAATGAACCTTTCAAAAAGCGATCGTGTAAAAAGCCAGAAAAAACGATTACGCGAGCTGTATGATTTACGGATCTATTCATTAAAAAACCATCCTCATCCATGTAAAAAGTTTGGTTGCTTGTGTTAAAAATTCGTGCAATCGGTTTTCTCAAAACAACTCTTATATTCCATGTTTTTCCAATTCCTCTGAAAACATCGACCTCTTTTACTTCTTCCATTGAAGCAATTTTGCGCTCTATTTTTCGAATGTTAAGTTGATTGTTTTTTTGATTTTTGGTTAGTAATCCAACATTTTTCAAGCGTGTCAAAAGTTCTGATTCTGTTAAAAACGTTTCCCCTTCTACATGAATTGAAATATCAGGTGAATCAATAATTTTTTTGTTTTCTTCCATATTTGCAAATACAAATACAGTAATTGTTCCTCCCATGACTAATATCCAAAAAACAAGTTTGAGCCATTTCTTAATCATCGAGATTCGAGTTTAAAATTTCAGTAAGAGGTTGAACAATTCGGTCAATATCTCCTGCTCCAATAGTTAATACGATTCCTTTTTTAAACTTGGAGAAATGCTGAAGAACTTCCGATGGTGATTTTAGGTATTTTTTATCGCATTTAATCTTTTGCAACAGCCAATCGCTTGTAATTCCGTGAATTGGTTCTTCTCTTGCTGGATAAATCGGCATTAATACAAGTTCGTCTAAACGAGATAATTCCTTTGCGAATCCTTCTGCAAAATCACGTGTTCGAGTGAATAAATGAGGTTGGAAAATCCCAATTATTTTTTGATTGGGATAAAACATTTTTATGGAATCGATTAATACTTTGATTTCTTCGGGATGGTGCGCATAATCGTCGATGTAAACTAGTTTTTCAGTTCTTACACAATATTCAAATCTTCGTTTAACCCCTTCGAATGTCTCAATTCCTTTGCGAATGGTTTGCTCATCCATTCCCATTTCATTTAATAAAGCAATACAAGCAAGCGCATTTTCAGCATTATGAATTCCTGGTATACCAAATTTAACTCGTGGCCAAAATCCATTTCTAAGTCGCACATCTCCAAACAAAAATCCATCAGCCCAAGATAAATTCTGCAGAGAATAATTAGCCGAAGGTGAGTTTAAAGCGTATGTATAACTCTTCGATAGTGTGTTTAGAGACAATCCCTCTTTTTGTATCAAAAATCCTTGCATCTCTGTTTTCATGGCATACTGCCGAAATCCTTCTTTGAATTGGTCTTCATTTCCATAAATATCCAAATGATCTGGATCAACAGCTGTAACAATACTCGCAAAAGGGGAGAGTTGCAAAAACGAACGGTCAAATTCGTCCGCTTCAATAACTGTAAATTCGCTTGTTTCTGAAAGAACCAAATTTGAATTAAAGTTGGTAGCTATTCCTCCTAAAAAAGCGTTGCATTTCCAAGTGGATTGATTTAAAATGTGAGCTAAAATTGAACTTGTAGTTGTCTTGCCGTGGGTTCCTGCAACGCATAGTCCTTTAGATTGTCTTGTTAGAAGTCCCAATACTTCAGCTCGTTTTAAAACCTTGAAATTGTTTTGAACGAAATAGTTATATTCTTTAAGTGTTTTCGGAATTGCAGGGGTATAAATCACCAATGTTTTTTCCATGTTTTTGAAGGCCTTCGGAATTTCATCACCTAAATCTTCAAAATGTACTTCACAACCTTCCTCAATAAGTTTTTCAGTTAATGAGCTTGGTGTTTTGTCATAACCCCCCACTTTTACTCCATGATAATTGAAATAACGGGCAAGCGCAGACATTCCTATTCCACCGATTCCAATGAAATAAACATTCATGTATTGTTCCGAAATACTTGTTTTACTCATCTAATATTTTTTCGCACATATCGACAATTTCACCAACCGCATTTGGTTTTTCTAATTTCTTAATTGCTGTGGAGAATTGTTGGCATCGGACTTTATCTTTAATCAACTTAAGTGCTTCTTCAACCAAATCATCTAGAGCATCAGTGTCGCGAACTAGCAATGCCGCGT
>JBILIY010000044.1:0-7384 GCA_044368815.1 Crocinitomicaceae bacterium | reverse complement strand
CGTATTATTCGTTGTCTCAACTACTTTTTCATTTTGACTGGAATTCTGAACTTCATTTTTGGCAACCTCATTTGACGTTGAATTATTCTCAATCGTATTTTTCGTTGTCTCAACTACTTTTTCGTTTTGACTGGAATTCTGAACTTCATTCTTAGCAACTTCATTAGAGTTGGAATTATTATCAATCGCATTATTCGTTGTCTCAACTACTTTTTCGTTTTGACTGGAATTCTGAACTTCATTAGAGTTGGAATTATTATCAATCGCATTATTCGTTGTCTCAACTACTTTTTCATTTTGATTGGAGGTCTGAATTTCATTTTTGACAACCTCATTTGACGTTGAATTATTCTCAATCGTATTTTTCGTTGTCTCAACTACTTTTTCATTTTGACTGGAATTCTGAATCTCATTCTTAGCAACTTCATTAGAGTTGGAATTATTATCAATCGCATTATTCGTTGTCTCAACTACTTTTTCATTTTGATTGGAGGTCTGAATTTCATTTTTGGTAACCTCATTAGACGTTGAATTATTCTCAATTGCATTATTCGCTGTGTCAACTACTTTTTCATTTTGATTGGAGGTCTGAATTTCATTTTTGGCAAACTCATTTGACGTTGAATTATTCTCAATTGCATTATTCGTTGTGTCAACTACTTTTTCATTTTGATTGTTTTGAGCAAAATTCTCATCTAATTCTGCTATTCGACTTTGCGAAAGTTGAATTTCTTCAGAAATTATTTCCTTCTCGGATTCGCTGGAGCTAGATTCTAATTTTTGCTTTAATTCAGTCTGATACTGCTGCTCGCGTTCCGTTAGTTTTGTTTTGCGTTCAGTTTCATTTGTTATTTTTTGGATTCGCGCTATATCTTGCTCATATTTCCCTTCTGATGTTGAAGTCAAAACCGCTTCATTTTCTACTATTTCATTAATTAAAATATCAGGTTGTTTTTTATTTTTGGGAACTGTTTTTTCATTTTGAAATGATTTTTTATCCTCAGCACGTAAATCAATTTCACTAAGCAATTCTTTATTTTCAGCATACGCTTCTTGCTCTTTTTCAAGTTTTGTCAAATTGAATTGAGACTCCGCATTCAATTCCTGAACAAGATTTAAGTTTTTATTCAATTGCTTTATTTCCGTTTGTATTCGCTCTTGTTCTTTTTTGTTTTTCTCAGTATTTAATTTCTGTTGAGTTGTTGAGATTTGATTTTTTAGCTCATTAATCTGTTTAACTTGCTCAGCAATTTGGGATTCTAAATTTATTTTCTGTTCAGCGATTTGGGATTCCTTTTGTTTTTCCAATTTTTCTTTATCATCCAATCGATTATCTAGAAGTTGACTGAGTTCTTTCTTTTTATTGGAAATTATCGCTTTCGCTTCATCGTAATTGGAATTAATTAATTTTTCATTCAGCACTTCGTTAATCGCCTTAAGTTCATGAAGTGTCTCTCTTGAAATTTGTTTATTTTCGCTGATAGACTGAATTTCTTTAGCGAGAACATAATTTTGTTTTTTAATCGATTGAACATCTTTTTCGAGATTTCTCTTTTCAGTTTCGAGTTTATATTTCTCCCGAACATCATTGGTTGAATTTATTTCTTTATTCAAAGTGGCAATCTCATTATTCAAATTTTCCAACTCAATTTGATTGCTGTCCAACTTGCTTATCAATTCCTCTTCAAACTTTAAATTTTTCTCTATATCCAGTTGGATATCCAATAAATCATCTGTTAACAGTTCAAAAGCCTTGACACTATCTGCTTCGGAGTAACCCAAATCACTTAAATCGCTTTCTTTTTCTGTTTTGATCTCAGTTACCAATGTTCCTGCATTAACGTCAAGTTTGGCCATTTCCTTGTATTTTATCAACTCCATCCTAGCTGATAAATTCTCTTTATCCAAAATTCGCGTGATGACTTCCAATTTTTCCTTGGAATCATTCATTGAATAAAGTATTTCTTGGTTTAGCTTTTTGGAATCATTAATTTTTGGAATGTCCACTGATTCGCTAAATTCCTTTGCGGATCCAGAAACTTTAATCTGAAATTTGTACGTTCCTGCTTTAGGTACTGAAACCAAATAATTTCCCTCTTCATCGGAATAAAAAGGACCAAATTGCTCTTTAGAAATCTCGTTAACTATGTTGATTTGTACACTTTTATTGAGTTCATCTATTTCATCCGTTAACTTACCCGAAATGAAAGTTAGTTCAATTGGTTTTTCTGTAAGTTCAATATAAAAAACCTCAACTTTTCCAAGGTGACCATTTCGGTTTGAAGCAAAATAAGCATTCTTAGTTTTTAGATCAGGAATTAAAAACAAATCATCATTTGGAGAAGAAAATGGGAAATTAAGATTTTCACGATTTGAAGCTGTATTCGTTGTTAAATCAAAATCAACTTTAAAAATATCATAACCGCCCATTGAATTATGTCCCTCAGAAGAAAAATATAAAACACCCTTTTCTTCATCAAAAAAGGGAAAGTCTTCATCAGCGTTTGAATTAACTTCAGGTCCTAAACGAATTGGATCCGTCCAACCTGTTTCACCACTTTTCTTTTGAATGTAAATGTCCTTCCCCGATTCCACATTTGTTCCATAGGAGGCAAATAAACGATAATTTATCTTTTTATAGGTCGCAGGTCTTGGTATATGATTCTGTTTTGAATTTTGTTTTTTAAAAACACTTTCTTCCTTATAAAAACTATAAATCACATTTGTAAACGAGTAATTCTGAAAAAAATCAGCTCTATTCGCTTCAAATCTTTTAATTGTTTTAAAAGTCCCTGGGGATTTTATGAATTGTAAAGCATTTTTACAATGGTTTATTTCAATTTCCGCTCCTAAATCCAAATCTTTTTTACTCAGTAAACTTTTATATTTTTCAAAAGACTTAATCGCTTTTTGAAAGTCATAATTATTCTGATAGATTTTGCCTCTGTAGAAGTAACTCTCTTTTGGCGGATCGTACATATTGAGAATTAAATCGTAAAATTTTGTCGCCTTGTTGATGTCATCCGTATGGTAAAGACAAGTAGCATATTTGAAGTTAAAATCAATACTTTTTGGGTCCTTTGACAACAGTTGTCGATAATCGTTTATTGCTAAGCTATAATTACCTAGTTGAAATTCGCTATTCGCTTTTTTTATCAATAAAGCATCGTTCTGTGCTTCAACTACAATTGTATGAAACACAGCAAAAAGAAGGAACATTAAAAATCCTTTTTTTGTCCTAATCAAATTTTTAGAATTTAGTACTTTTCTATTCTACAAATATTACGCCTTCTTCTTCAAAAGGTTCATTTTATTCTCCTCACCTTTTAGAAGTCTGGAAATATTTTTTCGGTGAGCCACAATTACTAAGGACGAGAGAACGATTGTGAAGATGATCATGATTCGTGTATCATCACCTACAACATAGTAACTTACTATCGGGAAAATGAGAGATGCGCAAATAGCACCAAGCGAAACAAATCGGGATGTCAGAAAAATGAATAAAAAGATAAGAAGACAAATTCCTGCAGCCATCGGATTTATTCCAATAACAATTCCTAAGGATGTTGCAACACCTTTCCCCCCTCTAAAATCTGCAAAAATTGGAAAAACATGACCAAAAACTGCCGCAAATGCTGTTGTAAGTTGAAGAATTAACTGTTCATCCTTATAACCAATGAAAAACGCTCCAAAAAAAAGTGGCAATGATGACGCGATCGTTCCTTTTAGAACATCGATAATTAAAACAATCCAACCCAACTTTTTACCAAACACACGAAAAGTATTCGTAGCTCCGGCATTTTTACTTCCGTGCTCTCGAATATCGATTCCGTGTACTCTCTTACCAAGCCAAATTGCAGTTGGAATGGAACCAATTAAATAACCTAAAAGTGTTAAAACAATTAGCAACATAGTCTATCTATATAAGAAGTAACCATTAAATTTTGCCAATAAATTTAATGCATTGGCATCGTCTATCAAATCAAATTTAAAATTTTTAGCCTTTCTTTTGTCAGCTTTAATGTCAGTAATTGTTTTTTTGAAGCTTTCGTCATTTGAATAGAAGCCCAAATCCCCGTCTTTTTTATCTAAACCATAGTACATAAAATATTTCTTTTCAGATGGAGTTGAAAAATTCCAATAAAAACTTTGGCCAGACTCATCCGAATACGTTTGATTAAAAAACATTTGAAGATCGACCATCTTAAGAACCGGGGAACCGTTTACACTAACCAAACCAACTTGCTTCTGCCTAGATATCAATCCTTTTTCCACTTTTCTACCTCCCCCTTTAGAAGTTCCATACGACTCTAATTGAAGACCAGCAAAAACAAAAGTTTGATCTAATCCATCAGGCATTTTCTTCAACTTATCTTCATCGTAATCTTTGAAAACATCCTCCGCTTTGTCATTTCCAATCCATCGAGCAAAATTAAATTGCAACCCATAGCTTGGTTTCTTTAAATCAAGTTCAGGAAATTCCTCGATTACTTTCAACTTGTTACCTATACTCTCAATTACATCTTTTGAAACTGGCATTGAAACCCGAGCATTCATAGAAATATTGGTTTTTTGATCCTCCGTATTGTACTCCACCTTGCCATAACCATCTATTTTTACTTCTCCGTAGTTTACTCCAAGATTGATATCACCAAATCCCGTTAAAAAACATGTTCCTAAGTGAAGTGTCAGCAAATTCGATAAAGAATCCTTTTTATTAAGTCGATCTTTAGAACCGATTTGAAATTCATTGGCTCGTTCATTAAACTGAATATATCCATTTGCAGAGAATAAATACGGATCGTTAGTACCTTCCTGTTTAGACAAAAAGGCTGGATAAATCCTCAAACTATCCATTTTCGGAGTATCACGCCAAAGAAAGCCAACAGCTAATCGTTCATTTTTCGCATTCACTACTTTTTCAGCAATTGGAATTTGAACATTTTTTGCTTCAACCTTATCTGTGAACTTCATCCATGAACGATCATATTTACATGAATGATTTAACCGCATTGAGCCATCCAAAGAAAGAGCTTTGCTATTCGAATAAATATCAATTTTCCCATAATAATCGAACTCTTTACTTAATTTAAAATTATCTTTCTCCAAAATTTCCCCATTAGCAACTGTCAAGGTTCGTTCACCCTTTATTGACTTCATTGGAATAATGGTAACATTATTATCTCTGTCACGGTATGGAAATTCACACACCCCTTCGAATTTATTTCCACTAATAATTTGAACATTCGCATGTATGAATCGACATCATTCGCAACAATTTGTGCATTTTTTAATGGATCAATTGCCGCTCCTTTGCGAACCACTATTAATCCACTATCTGGAAAAATTTTAGCATCACCAACCTCAACAAAATCTACCTTACTGCAAAAAATTGCCTGTTGCTTTAAATCATATTTGGCACTAAGGGATTTAAAACGCAAGGACTCTTGTTGTTTGTTCAAAGAGAAGAAATTTTCTTTTACCAGTCCAGCGCTGCTTTCAAAACTCGTTTCGCCCGTTTTATCTTTTTCGAAATCGATTGATTCACCGTCCATAAACCAAGTAAATCGATCCATTTGGCAATAAAACTCATTTGGTGGGAATTTAATTCGTTTTGTTCCACTTGAAGTGAAATCACCTTTTCGTTCCTTAAACGAAACAAAAGCTTTCAAACTATCTGACTGAATAGAAAGGGGATTTTCACCTTGTTTACTAAATCGATTCCGAAGAAAGAATGAACTAGAAGGAGAATCAAATTCTAAATCAGTGAAATTGAAAAGCTCTGATTTTAAAGTTGCATCCTTTAACTCTATAGTGCCACGACCAGTCGTTCCAGCTTTTTTAATTCGAACCTCACCAATCATAAATGCCTGTTCTTCAAAAACTTCCAATGGAGTTTCACGATAAGAAGAAACTTTCATTAATTCGTTTTTAGGTTGATAGCAAATGTATGCTTGATCGGACTTGATCTCAGGGAATTTGACTCCAACAGCGATTTGTTTATTGTAAAACTTAGCCAAGCCAATTGTGGAGTCAGGTAAAAAAGTAAGTTTGTTTGAAACAGAATTAGAATGAATAAAATCTATGCTTCCTGAACCTTGAAGTCCATTTCCAGATAAGATTATTTTGTTTTTGTATTTTGTATCGGTTCCATAAAACGAATATCCAATCTCGGGAGCCATTGTACTAAAACCAAAAGAATAATCGTTCATTATTTTAAGATTTTCAGTTAATTCAGGAAATATTCCTCCTGAAACCAGTTTCCCAGAAAGTTGAAAACTTTTTTCATTGAAATTGTCCAAACTATCTATTTCAAAAGGCTTTAGAGCATAGAAAAACCTAAGACTATCATAAGCGCCGTTCACTATTTCCTTGAGGTTGTAAAACACAAATGTTTCCTCAATTGACTTTAAAAGTGGGTAACGTCCATTATTTCCATTTCTTCCCGATCGATTCTCTGGATTATCAATTAATAGTTCACCTTTAAAATTACTTATGGAGTTCATCATGGCAATTGTTTCACCTGGGGAGGCGTCTTGCGGACTCAACGGATTTACCCTAAAAAAAGCATAATCTGAGGATGGGATATTAATTTTAAATGATTGATAATCAAATTTAGAAAGAGGTGTGTGAATTTCCATTTTTCCCGATACCAACCATCCACAAAATCGTAAATCACGATTTTTCTCCATTACAATAAATGAAGAATCGAGAAATACCTCCGTTTTCTGCGCAGCCGAAAGCAAAACAGACTCAACTTCATTGAATCGGATATTCAGCTTATTCAAATCAATAGCCGCATATGCGACTTGACGGGATCTTCTGCTTGTTACAACTTCATTGTATTCAATCAAATCTTGATCCTTATTATCAATTGCATTTTTAATTGGTCTAAAGTCACAAATGATTCTAAGTTGATCAAAATCTCCTTCACCTGAATTGGCTTTGTTGAAATGAATAAGTTTTTCTTCAACACTTATCATTTTAGTTTGATCATTGTATTGAATGAAACCATCTCCAGCCAATTCAACAGCAAGCATCTCCGCATTTTCTGCAACTTGCCCCAAGGCATTGGCAAAATCTGTTAATTTCATTCGCTTCTTACCCGTTTCTTTAACCTTTTTCGAAATTAGTGCAAACGGATGCGAGTTACCCATTCCCTTGTATTTTTGGAACAAGGCTTTATCAAAAAAATCAATGGATTCAATCCGAGCCAAACGTTGTTCAATTGCTGTCCCCTCCTCGTAAGTAAAATATGGAATAGCGCTGTTTATCCTCCATTTTATGGTAGGTGCGTGAATGTAAATTTTAAAATAGGAATCGTAATAAGGTAAAAATTGATTGTTGTCCTGTTTGGCTGAAACAACAAGTTCCTTCTTAATTA
>JBILIY010000060.1:0-6546 GCA_044368815.1 Crocinitomicaceae bacterium | reverse complement strand
ATCTGTTGGAATCGACATTTTAGATAAAATGGTATATTCGACACGCATGTCTTTTTTCATTGCAACGGTGATTGGTTTGTTTTCAAAACCACCATTTGCCTTTTGATTGTAATTCCATCCAGTAGCCGTTGATTGCTCTTGCTTTAAAAAACCTAATGATCCTTTTGACTTTTTACGCACACCTGGAATTCGTTCCAAGTTCTTTGTTTCAACTTTATATGTTCCAGATGCAAGCGTTGATTCATTTTTATCATATACATACTCGGCACCGTCAAATGAAACAATCTGTTCTGCAGCCGATATTTCATTTAGAACAACATCGTTCGGAGTTAAGAAAAATTTCAAATAAGGAGATAGAATCTGTTGTTGTGCATCACCATATCCTACAAAAGAAGCTTTCAGCCAAGTTTCACCTTTCGGGACTGTAATTTCAAATCTTCCATCAAAATTTGTCACAGCATTGATATTTGGATTGTTCCAGAAAGAAACTTTTGCAAACGGTAGAGGTTCACCTGTGGAAGCATCAATCACTTCTCCAATCAGTTTTTCTCCTGAATAGTCTACGGCAGGAATTGGGCGAGATGTTTGTGATTTTTGAGCAGGTTTATTGTTGTAATACAAATACCAAGGATTTAAAGTCGGCTCTTGTGCATTCTGATACGGATCATTCGTAGAAAGCACCATTTCAACATTTTTCCATTCGATTCCTGTGTTTTGACTTACATTGGCTTTGGCTTCCAATTTCACAGGTTTACCGATTCCGTCACTTCGCATGTCATAATACGGCTTCCAAGTTGCTCTTGGAGAAATATAATTGAATGTGAAATTTGCATTCGTTGTTTTTTCTACATCCACCTCTACAACAACTTCAGAATAATTAATAACCGGTTTACTGCGTTGACTGATGATTTCCTGCTCCAATTGATTCATTTGTTTTTGAATACTTTCTAACTCAGCATAAATAGCAGTTTCACGTGACGTTATTTCCGCGATTTTTTGATGCATAAAGGCATACGCATCTTTTAATTCAATCATCTTTACCCCTTGTTCGCTTCCTTTCAAATCGCGGTTACGCATCAGTAGGTTTTTGTCTAATTCCAAAATGGTGTATTCATCTCGGAGTTGTTGATCCTTCAAATCCAATTCCTTTCGTTTGGTATTCAGTTTTTTTATTTCTTCCGTACTGATTTTTTCATCTTCGAAATTTTTTCTTGTTCGAACGGAAAGAATCGTCATTTCACCCTGTGCTTTTACTTGCACTGTATTTGGGTCAACGAAATCCGTTAACTTTTGAAAGACAACTTCTTGTTTTCCTGGTTGTAATGTCACTTTTTGTTCATGCTCAATTTGTGCTCCAGTGAAGAAAACCGTCACTTTTTTAATAGGTGAAAAAACATTGACTTCTTTTTGGCCAAAAGAAATCCCCGCTGTTAAAGTCAAAAACAGCACAAAAGAATTTATTTTCATAGATGATTTAATTAGTTGTCAAGATAAAGATGCCATTACATCCAATTTTCCATAAAGTTCATTATTTGATTGATTTGAATTGCGAACGAAAGAATTGCAAATTGCCACTACTAATTAGCAATTCGCAACTAGACGGTTATTTCGTAATTAAATTATTTCAAAAATGGAAAATCAAGTCCGGTTAAATCAACTTCAAAAATATTGTAGTTAAATACACCATCATTTTCGCTGACCCCCGCCATTAAAGCCTTATTCAATTCGGGATAATATTGGAAATGCGTATCATCATTAACTGTATTGAAAGCTGCGCCTAAGTTGATAGGATTGCTCCATTTGCCTCCAACATTTTCGGAATAATAAATGTCGTAACCACCCATTCCAGGAAGTGCGTCGGAACTGAAAAATAAGAATCTACCATCGCCCGTAACGAATGGGGTTGTTTCACGTCCCGTCGTATTGATGACAACCGGTAAAAGTTTTATCTCTTCCGAAAAAATGCCATTCTTTTTTTCAACTGAATAGATATCAGTTAGTTTTTTAGTTGCGTTTTTATCAGAAACGAAATAAAGCGTCTGCACAAAATTATCTTCATCAATGTATAAGGAATCCGTAATGCATGCGGCTCCTTCAAAAAACGTGGTATTTATAGCCTTGCTTTTTATGATTTCCATTCCTCCGAAAACTCCAGGTTCATCAGCGATCATTTCGAATAAATCAGAACTTTCCGTAGTTTTTTCTTTTGAAGCTGAAGTGTTAACTGTTCCTAAAGCATAGAACCCGTCGCGAGAGATGTAATTTAGAGCATCAAATCCCTCTGTGTTTATTCCCTCCATTAATTCTGGAACCAATACATATTCTCCAGTTATCGAATCCTTCTCGGTGTAGTATATGTCTTCGAAGAAAATTTGATCGTCGGGATTCAAATTTCCCCCTGTTGTTTCAGGCTGACGAGCCGTGTAAAAAAGCTTTTTCCCTTTATCGATAAAAATTGGCCCATATTCATCATATTTCGTGTTGACTGAAAGTGACTTACGTAGGTTCTTCACTCCATTTTTTGTTTCATTTAAAGCGAATTCACATTGTAAAATAAAGGATGGGATTTCAAATTCTTTGGCTGTACGCTCTCCGAGTAACTCTTTTGCTTTCTTATAAAATACCAAAGCCTCATTAATCAAATTAAGGTTGTGATAAATCTTTGCAGATAAAAAATACACTTCCCCATCGGCCTTTCCCGAAGATAAAGGAATTGATGCATCGATGTGTTGCTTTGCCTCGGAAAAATTATTTAGGTCATATTCTGTTGTTGCGAGTTGATATAAGGCTTTCCAAGAATTGGGATCCACAGCAACTGCTTGCTTGAATAACATAAACGCATCATAGGTTCGACCTAAATTGTACTTTTCAATTCCGTCATTTATGTATTTTGAACATTTCAATTTATTCATTGTGGAAGTTTCTTGGCCATAAGAAATCAGCGCATTCCCGAAACAAAAAAGAATGATAAAGAATGATAAATGAATTCGTTTCATATTGTTTTATTATTAAAAAGCAAATTAACTAAAAGTAATGTTACGATCAACAAGTCTTTTTCTGAACTTCCAAGATGTTTATGTTAAAAACTAACGACTTATCAGAAATCGGACCATTCCACAAAGTGGCGATCTTTTTCATCAAACATCGGACTTTGAATAGATATGACCCGGAGTGGCTTTTTACTTGTAACTAAAACACTATGAACAGTGTTTTTTGGAACACTTACTTGCATTCCACCCCGCAACTTGATTTTTTGATTTCCTACAGACATCTCTCCGCTTCCTGAAAGGACGACAATACATTCAGAATGTTCCTTATGATAATGATGAAATACTTGTTTTTTTATAGCGATGAAAAAAGTAGATTGCAACGAATCCTCTGCTATTTTCTCGGAGTAAATGTTTTCAAATTCAGGTAATTCCTTCTTTTTCCAATTTATCTGACCTTGAAGAAAAAACGGGAAGAAAATTAACAAGAAAACCCTCATCAAGCGGGGCGTTTACTGATTTTAACTTCAAAGAGTTTTGGCCAATATTTCCCTGTCAAATACGTTTTCTTGCTTGATTTGTCCCAAGCGATTCCATTTAGTACTTCGCCATTTCCTTTTCCTTGCTTTACAACATCCGTAGCATCGATGTATGCTAAGACCTTTCCGGTTTCAGGATCAATAACTGCTATGTTAGTGCTGGTCCAAATATTCGCATATATTTTCCCATCAATATATTCGAGCTCATTCAAGTAATTCAAAGGGCCTTGATCGGTGTATATTTCGATGGTTTTTATAATTTCAAATGTTTTAGGATTACGAAAATAAATTCGCTCAGAGCCATCTGACATTATTAAGTTTTTATCATCGTGACAAAGTCCCCAACCTTCACCCGTATATTTAAGTTCCCTTAACACCGAAAAGGTTTTTTTATCGTAAACAAAACACTTTCCATTTTTCCAAGTCAATTGAAACAGTTCATCACCGAAAATTGAAATCCCTTCTCCAAAATAGGATGCATCCAATGCCGATTTTCGCTTCATTTCACCCGTTTTTAAATCAACTTCAGCTATCAAAGTTTGACCACTTTGACTCGGGTCTCCAGTTCCTTCATAAAGTGCAGAGCCGTCAAATTCAAGACCTTGTGTGAAACTACTTTCCAAATGCGGGTATTCCTTAACGATTTGTGCCGACCAATTTTCAGGTGTGATATCCGAAAGAACCCTTAAAACCCGTTGTTCTGTCTGGATCATCCCGTTTGTCATTGTTCCGTTTAGAACAACTGCGAACGCTCCCACATTCTGACCAGATGTTTTAAATTCATAAGACAATTTACCCGAAGGCGAAGTCCAAGTTTTTATTTTTTGTCCGTTAATTTCAAGAGAAAGCTCTTTCAAATCATCTATAACTTCAAAATTGAATTGAACCGATTGCCCAAGTTTAACGGCAACGTTATCCTGTAAATCAAAGGTAAAAGCACTTTCAGAGTTGTCGTTATTTCCTCGAATGGCTGGAACTACCAATGCTGCAACAAATCCAAGAATTAGCAGAATGATAAAAACCTTTTTCATTTGAATCCATCTAAAATTTGTTGAACCTTCGCTCCGTTAATACGCTCATGAGTTTCTGAATAAATAACTTCACTCTTCGAAAGCATGATTGCTTGGGGAGATTGATGAATGATATTTAATCCTTCCGATATGCTGTTTGAAATTTGTCTATAATTCAACAAATCAAGCAAATAAAAATCTGCTTCACTTACGTCAATGACTCCCGAACGTTCGAAGTCTTGTAATGCCATCTTTGAGATGATGCATCTTGTGCTATGTTTAAAAAACAACTGTGGTTTGGTTTCAGCGCGATTGATTGCTTCTTGCAGTTGCTCTTGCGATGTTAAGTGTATCCAAGCCATTAAATTCCTGATTTAAATTGTTTGAGAAAGCGGATATCATTTTCGGAGTATAGCCTTAAATCCGTTACACGGTATTTCAATTGTGCGATTCGTTCTACTCCCATTCCAAAAGCGAATCCGCTGTAAACTGATGAGTCGATTCCGCAGGCGTCCAAGACATTTGGATCCACCATACCGCAACCAAGGATTTCTAGCCATCCTGAATACTTACAAACGTTACAGCCCTTGCTATTGCAAAGCGTACACGAAACATCCACCTCAGCACTTGGTTCCGTAAATGGGAAATAAGAAGGTCTTAAACGAATTTGAGCTTTTTCACCGAACATTTCTTGTGCGAAATACAACAGTGTCTGTTTTAAGTCAGCGAATGAAACACCTTTGTCGATATATAAGCCCTCTACTTGGTGAAAAAAACAATGTGCTCGAGCCGAAATAGCTTCATTACGATAAACCCTTCCTGGTGAAATAGTGCGAATAGGAGGTTTTGAGTTTTCCATTACACGAACTTGAACTGAACTCGTGTGTGTTCGCAGAGCAATTTCATTTTCTCCTTTTTCAATGAAAAAAGTATCTTGCATGTCCCGAGCTGGATGCTCTGGTGGAAAATTCAAGGCTGAAAAATTATGCCAATCATCTTCAATTTCAGGACCTTCTGAAACTTCATATCCAATTTTTGAGAAAATGGAAATTATTTCCCTCTTCACCAATGAAAGTGGGTGATGGCTCCCGATTTCGTGATCTTCTCCCGGACGGGTCAAATCCAATTTATTCCCTTCGGACTTGGAAGTGGATAAAACTTTTTTCGCATCTTCAAATTTAGTCTCCGCATCCGAACGAAGTTGATTCAACAATTGACCAATTTCTTTTTTCTGTTCGTTCGGTACATTCTTCAACTCTGAAAATAGTTCTTTCGTCAAACCTTTTGATCCTAAAAACTTAATTCGAAAATTCTCCAACTGCTCATTTGAATGAATTTCAAACTGATCTATTTCAACTTTTATTTCGCTAATTTTCAACTTCATTCAATCAAGGTTGTAACTTTTTTATTTCAAAATTTGTTTAATGAGTATTCTGTTGGAACACTTATGCAAATTTACAAGAAAAAAACTCGTAATTATTCTGTTCGACTTTTTAAGTTCACATTAATTTTGTTTGCTTTTTCTTATGGACTTGTGGGTTGCTATAAGAAAAAAGACACCATTCTGAAGGTATTTGTCTTTGATAATGTTGGTTCAATTGTTAAAGGAGCCAATTTGGATGTTTTTGCCGAACCCACAGATACAACCAATCAAAACCCAATTTCTTTGAATTCCTCAACTTTGACAGATGAAAACGGAACTGCGGTGTTTAACCTCAATGCAAATTACGAATCCGGGCAAACAGGAGTGGCTATCATAAAAGTAAAGGCTACATTCAATAACAAAATTGGAGAATCGGTCGTTCAAATAGTTGAAGAGATTGATAATGAATGTAATATACAGATAGAGTAACATTTAAAATAACGCTTCGTATGCGTAATTTAGAATAAAGGTGTAAATTTGGAAATATTTAGTTTATGAGAAAGTTATATTTCATTGCTCTGGCAGCATTTTTATCGGTAAGCTTTTGGTCGTGTGAGCCAAAAGACCCGGCTATATTAAAGGTATTT
>JBILIY010000043.1:0-7447 GCA_044368815.1 Crocinitomicaceae bacterium | reverse complement strand
ACCGCTACAACCTCATACCTTTGCTACGTTCCCGTCCTGGAGGATTAAGAGGGAGCTGGTCGTAAAAGACTTACCCCAGTACAAAGTTAATCAAATATTCAGTTTTCGATTAACAAATTACTCGAATTAATTTTCAATTATTGCTTGGTTCATTAAGGAAATCATCGCAAGCGTTACGATAAATAGTTGTGTAGCAGTTTCTTCGTCTAAAGTTGTACCATCATTATCTTCTGTTGAAACTTCCATGGCCATGAATTGCGCTAAATATGGTTGATCGCAAAACGACTCGATGATTTCCTCATCTTCTTCTTCAAAATATTGGTCGAGCATATCAAAATAAGGATCTTCCAATTCGTCGATGTCTTCCTCAGTAATAGCTCGAACTTGAATTCCTTCTTGTTCGAAACACGCACATATTAAACAAAAATAATATATCAGCAAACCTTCAAGTTTGTCGTTGTTATATTCTGCCGGTGCAGACATAACATAGTCCAAAAGAGATTGCTGAGCTTTCGCATATTTTGTAGATATTTCTTCTAATTGCTGATCGTCGAGGTTGTCGACAATTTCAATTGCTTTTTCAATTGCTGCGAGGGTAACGTGTTTCATTTTTTTTCTTTTTATTGAGCTTGTAAAGTTAAGAACTTATTTAATTGATTATTTATCTGTAACAAAAGCTACATTCGATAAGAATAAGTAAACCTAATTTTGAACTATGAAAAATCGCGAAAAAATAGTAACTTGGCTTAGCTACTTAATTGGGGCGCTAGTTGGATTGGTTTATTACCGTTTTTATTCGTGTGAAAATGGTTGTACTATTACATCTAATCCTTATTTAACAATGTTATTTGGTGCGTTGATTTTTGGATTTTTCATTCAATCAATTTACGAATTCTTTTTCATTAAATCTTAAATTATGGCAATTAAAGGAACGGTCGTCGACGTTAGAACGAGAGCGGAGTATAGTGGTGGACATGTAAATGGTTCAGTGAACATTCCACTTCAGGAAATCACTAACCACATAGAAGAAATCAAAGCGATGGAACAACCGATTATTTTCTGTTGTGCAAGCGGTGGACGAAGTGGTCAAGCGACTCAATATTTTAAATCACTTGGTGTGAATTGTGAAAATGGCGGTTCTTGGTTGGATGTTAATTATCAAATGAGTTTATAATATGTCTTTTTTATCAAATTTATTCGGGTTTAAGTCGGTAGATTATAAATCCTTAAAGCAAAATGGAGCAATAATAATTGATGTTCGCTCCCCGCAGGAATTCAAAGGTGGACACATAAATGGTTCTATCAATATTCCATTGCAACAATTACAGCAGTCGTTAAGTAAAATTTCAAAAGACAAGGTGGTAATTACGTGTTGCGCCTCTGGAATGCGAAGTGCCTCTGCCAAGTCAATTTTAAAGTCCGCTGGATATAGCGAAGTTCACAATGGCGGTGGATGGATGAGTTTAAAAAGTAAACTTTGATTCTGCTTTTTTCAAATGAAAACCAAATGAAAAAATAAGGAAGATCTTATGCGTTTAAAATGCCATTTGCGTAATCTTCTAAATATTTAAAATCAGGCATCAATTCACCATTTAAATTCGTCTCAGAAGCACGTTCAATTATTCGATCGGGATCTTCTCCAAAAAGAGCAGGAAGCACATTTTTTAATAATTCATTTCCAAAATCTTCCGAAGCATCTTTCGGTAATTCACAAGGCAGGTTGTCTACAGCCATCACTGCAATTGCATTTTCATCTCTGAAATCAACCTCAGCTTGAGTATCTGGGTTGTATCCGTAGATTGAATCTCCAATTTTACTTGCTCGAATTGTAGAAGCGATTGGACCGTCCACATCACAAGAAACATCTGCAATTACTTTTAGTTTGCACAAATTGGATTTCAAAACTTCATTTGGTAAAATTACAGGTGATTTCGAACTCCAATAATGACATGGTATGTACATGTTAGAAAGCGGAACGTATCGATCGAATGTGGATTTAAATTGTTCCGGATTTGAGTAAAACTCCCTTTTGACAAATTCAGATCCATCCAATCGTCCATAATAATCTTCAACTTCTAATTGCGTATAAACTGGTTCATCAAATTCCTTTGAAAGATATTCTTCAGGTGTAACCTCCTTAATTGGCAGAAGCTCTAGAATTTCTCGTGCCCCGTGTCCAACACGACCAAAACCAGTTAACACAACTCTGAAATTATTCGGGAGAATTACTTTTTTCAATTCTTCCTCTACTTCTTTTCTGTCCTGGCAAAGATGTGCCGGTTTCAATTCAAAAGTTCCTGATTTCAATCCATAAGTCAAGAATGCATTATAGCAACCTACAATTCCTGCATAACGACCAAAACCAATGATTCGTTTGTTGTTCTTATCCTTTACAACTTCATAATCAATCAGGCGAATTTTCTTATCTAAAATTGCTTGAAGCAAGGCTCGATTGTATGGTTGTTTTTTAATCGTATGTGAAAAGAACACAAAGGTTTTATTCGGAATTAAGTCGGCTATTTGCACTTCTTTTACTCCGAAAATAATGTCGCAATCTTGCAGTGAATCAACTAATTCAATCCCTTGCTCAGCGTATTCCGAATCTTTGAACGTGCGAATGGGACTGCGTTGCACCTGCACTTTCACGTTCGGATAGATTGTTTCAATCGTTTTACACTGTTTTGGTGTTAACGGAACACGAAAATCAGGCGGAACTTTTCCCTCACGGATTATTCCCAATTTAATTGTACTCATAATTTAATTCAGTGGATTTTTAAGCAGGAAATTGTCAATGAATTCGCGCACGCAACCTTCTCCTCCCTTTTTAGATAATATGATTTGGCATATCGATTTAACCGAATTTACAGCATTTGAAGGACAAACAGCCAAGCCAACATTTTTCATTATTTCAAGATCATTGATGTCATCACCAATGATTGCAACCTCTTCGAGTTTGAGATTTAGCTGTTGACACCAATCATTCAAGATTTCAATTTTTGGATCTCTACCAACGTAGCAATTTTGAATTCCAAGTAATTCAGCTCGTTTTTGAACCATGTTATTTGTGAACCCAGAAGAAATGATACCAACTTGAAATTTGGATTTTGTCAAATGCATAATTCCCATTCCATCCTGGGTATTGTAGCGTTTCATCTGGTCACCGTTTTCAGAAACATACATGCCTCCATCGGTCATAACGCCATCAACGTCCAAAATCAATAATTTGATTTTATCAAGTTTTGCTTTAAATAGTTCAGGGCGAAACATTGGTTTGAACAAAAGCGATAATAAGTCAACTTCGTATTCTTCACAAACGGCTTCTAAATCGTAAACGGTTAGTTCATGCACATTTTCGACATCCAAATCATTCAAAAAATCGTCGAATTCGATACCAAACTTGACACAAAGTCCTTTCAGGTTTTGCTCTAAATGCATGTTAAATCATATTGTATCCAACACTTTGAGCAACTGGTCGAAGTTGGTTGAGCAGGTTTTCAAATTCTTCAAAATTCAATTGCTGAGACGCATCGGACTTCGCAACTTTTGGATTGGGGTGAGATTCAATTAACAAGCCATCAATTCCCATTGCAACGCATGCTTTTGATAATCCAGGAACGCCATAAGCGTAACCCATTGCATGAGAAGGATCTAATATAATCGGTAAATTCGTATGTTCTTGAAGCCAAGCCACACCGCATAAGTCGAGTGTAAATCGCGTGCCTGTTTCAAACGTTCGGATTCCTCGCTCGCAAAGCACCACATTTTCATTTCCGCCAGAAAGCACAAATTCAGCTGCTTGCACAAATTCTTGGAGCGTTGTCCCAAAACCACGTTTGATTAAAACTGGCTTTTTGATTTTCGAACAAGCGCGTAAAATTCCCTGGTCGTACATGGCTTTTGCGCCTACTTGAATGACATCGGTATATTCGATGATTTCATCAATGTGCGTTGCGTCGCGAGCTTCAGTAATGACGTTTAAGCCATACTCGTCTCGCATTTTTGCAAGCAATTTCAAACCTTCCGAACCCAATCCTTGAAACGAATATGGACTGGTTCTTGGCTTGTAGCAGCCTCCGCGTAAAGTCGTTAAACCTAATTTCACTAATAATTCAGACGCCGAACGGATTTGTTCCTCTGATTCAACAGAGCAAGGTCCGCCAATAAGAATGGTATTATTCGTATTTCCTCCAATCGTTACTTTTCCAAAGTTGATTTCGCGCTTTTGGTTTTGATATTTGCGGGAGGAAAGTTGCATATCATTCGGAAAAACCCAGAAGTCTTCCGTATATTTTTCAAGATTTTCAGGAACTTCTTTTGTTCCGGAACCAGTAATCAAGACCTGCTTATTGTTATAAACAATTTGAAAAGCTTTGTTGTCCTTTGCCAGATTTTCAGCAAGAACCTGGTCTACAGTTGATTTTAAATGAATGATCATATTTCTCCTTTGATGAGGTGCACAAAGTTAACAATTCCAACGGCATTTTGGTTCTCATCAACCACCGGAAGATACATCACCGGAAATGAACATTTCTTGATAAATTGCAGCATTTCGAAAACAGTTGCCTTCGAATTCATGGTCACAGGATGTTTATTAATTAGGTCATCCGCTTGTATATCAGAAAGTTGATCTATTTTTCTCAACCACGCTTTTCGGATATCCGCGCTCGAAACGAGTCCGATTAATTTATTTTCATTCCCGACAACAAGTGCAAAACCAAAATTTCCTTGTTCAACGGCTTCTAAAATCGATTTGGTTGTCGCGCCATTGCCCTTAACAACAGGTGATTCTTCTATCGGAATCATGAAATCTTCAACACAATAATGGGATTCAATTTCACGCTTGGTCAAATTCATGAGTGCGTGTCCAACACTGGGCGCATTAAATAAATACGAACCCGAAACCGATGAACTAACACCCATATTTCTCAGTATAAATGAAACTTCACCATTCACTCCGCCATCCACATGAATCGATTTGGACGGATATTTTTTGCGAAATTGCCGAATCTTAGAAAAATTAATTTTGTCAAATACGCCTCCACTTTGTCCAGGAATTGTTGCCATGATTAAAATAAAATCGAAATCAGCATACTCATCAAAAACCTCAACAGAAGTCGGTGTAATCACTGCCAATCCTTTTTTTCCTTTTATTTCTTTTGGAAGATTCAAGGGCGATTTCAAATCCTCGTATTGAAACGTCACGTATTCAACTGGATTCTCAAGCAGTAGATCAAAATATTTCTGAGGTTCTGAAGTAATGATGTGTAAATCAATCGGTAACGCACACCATGTTCTAATTTTTTTGATATCGTCGAAAACGCTAACATCGTCGTTGCAGTCAACATGCAATAAATCAACCTGATGCGCAACCAAGTCCTCAATGACTTCTTTGAGTGGTCGTTTTTTATCGCTGTAAATTGACGCAGAAATTTTCATGGAACAAATGTAGTAATTGGCAACAGAGAAATTGAAAGTTTATTAAATGATTTTCTGTTCAACTATTCTTTTTAATTTTATCGGTCTATGGTAAAAAAATCCGTTTTCATTGTGTTTTTATTTTGTTTATTTAGTTTTATGGGAGATAATTTATCCCGCATTTACTCAGGAAGAAACAAATTTAGTTCAGACATACTTTATTCTTTTGACGGGAAACACTTATACAAAGGAAGAAACGCTTTTTCATCCGACATTTTATATACATGGGATGGAAAATTCATTTATAAAGGAAGAAATACCTTCAGCTCCGATATTTTGTATTCATATGACGGTAAACATTTGTACAAAGGAAGAAATCAATTTTCGAGCGATATTCTTTACACCTTTGATGGTAAGCACATTTATAAAGGAAGAAATACGTTCAGTAGCGATATCATTTACACATTCGACGGCGAACACATATATAAAGGTAGAAATACCTTTTCTAGTGACATTATTTATACAGTTGAAGGAAGCGTTCCTTTTCCGCTTTTTATGACGTTCTTGTAAGTTACGGCCTTTTTTACCGAAGATTTCTTACACTTTTTCATCGAGTTGGCGCCGAACAACCACAAAGATTGGCTTAATTTGAATGGCAATAGTTAAAAGGAAACATCAAAAAATTATTGGGATAAAGCCGGTTCAAAAATGAATTTTTATAATTTTCGAATGACTTAAAGCATTTTATAAATCGTATTCGTTTTATCTCCCTGTTTTTCAAAAACTCCAAGTTCAACCCCTAGTTTTAAATCGCGACTAGCAGTTGCGGTGGAAATTTCTTTAAAAACACCCATGTAATCTTTTCGGCTAAAAGAATTAGAAGATAATTCAATGAAATAATTTAACCGCTCTTGGGAACTCATGGTTTTACCTTTGAAATCAAGCATCGACGACAAGGATTGATTAATTACCTCAAGCATATATTCAATGAATGGGGTTGAATTGCCAACTTTATCGCTTTGAGCAAGTGCTTTATAATAGTCGTTTTGAGTATGATAAATTAAATTTTCAAATGGAATGAACTCAAATACCGGATATTGCTTCATTAAAATCAACGTTTGCCAAAGCCTTCCCATTCGGCCATTGCCATCTGAAAAGGGATGAATGAATTCTACTTCATAATGAAATACACAACTTTTTATAAGCGTAATTTCATCGGTTGATTTTAAATAGTTGAAAAGCTCATTCATCAAATAAGGAACATTTTCTGCTGGCGGAGCTACATGAGCCAACTTTTCTCCGGCCATTATTCCAACTCCTTTGTTTCGAAATTTACCACAATCTACTACAAGACCTTTCATCAATTTATCATGGGCACTTAGAAAGGATTTAACTGATTCCGGTTTATACTTATGCAACTGCTCATACACCTTTATTGCATTTAATACTTCGTTTACATCTTTCTTCGGTCCAACAACACGTTTTTTTTCCAAAATAGCCGTAATTTGTTCTTCGCTAAGTGTATTTCCTTCAATTTTCAATGATGAGTGAATGGTTTTTACCTTGTTTTCCTTTCTTAATTTTGGCGAAGGTTTATCCAGGTATTTGGCATTAATCTGACCAATCTTTTCTGAGATAGCAGTGACTAAATTAAGAATCTTAGGGGTAATTTGATATGGAGGATTCATTTTATGATACTATCATTTGATACTATCAAAGGTAATTAATTTTTGGTTTTATTTTAAAAAATTAGCACCTTCAATCGCACATTATTATTCATCTTTCTCATAACCTTCATAATAATAGGATTGTTCTATTCCTTTAAAGATGATTTCTCGATTGTCGACGTCGTCGGTTAAATGGCCTATTAACAGCGTTCTTAATTCCAAATCGTTGATTGGACTTCTCTCCATAGCTTGTAAATAGAGGGTTTTGTCGATAAATTGCCAGTTCACAACTTTCTTAAGTTGTTTTTTTAATATCATGTCCAGCCAAATGCGCATTGATCGGCCATTTCCTTCGAGAAAAGGAT
>JBILIY010000042.1:0-7512 GCA_044368815.1 Crocinitomicaceae bacterium | reverse complement strand
TGGATTTGCAATCCAGAGGGAATAAAATCTTGTTTTGTTAAATTTGTAGTGGTTAAGCGAAGGATTGCAAATCCTTCGATGCTATTATAACTTCCTTAAAACCACAGGCAAAAATTCATTGAGTTTGGAAAAAGCAAACCCTACCTGTCCGGCAGGCAGGCACTTCTTTCCCAAATCTTTTAAGGAAGCGCCCAAATGGTATAATTCCTTTTTGTCAAGAATTAAAAAACGGTCGTGGGTGGTTTTCAACTGTTTTATTTCGATTGTTGGATATTGCTCATTGTGTTTTGCTAAATCCCAATCCGCTGGATTTGCAATCCAGCGGCACTAAAACCTAATTTTACCTAATTTGTAGCGTTTTATTGAAGGATTGCAAATCCTTCGAAGCTAGGTTGGTTAATTTGTAAGATTAAATCTATCCATTCCTTTTGATTTAACTGAAACATAAAGTGTTCAGGAAATCTTTTTTCATTGCGTTTCACTTGTTCATTTACACGTTTAGTCTTTACGCTTTATAAATCAGCCAAATCCCGATCCAGCATCACTTGAATGCCTCGAATGGTAAAGATTTTAGCTTTTAAATCGTCGTTTTTGATTAAGTCCATTTTCCCTTTTCCTATTTCAGTTAGTGAAAAAGGTCGGTTGGAACAAGAAAAAAAAATTGAATTATAACTTTAATAGCGCCAAAACCTCTGGCAAAATTTATTGAGTTAAGAAAAGAAAAACTGACTTTTACCCATATATTAGGGTAACTCCGATGTGACTTAATTCTCTTTCATCCAAAAATTAGAAATCTGTGGTTAGCTTATTTGAGGGTTATGATTCCAATAATAAACCAACAAACAAGACTTAATGAGCTTCCAGCCAATTGTTCGCCAATTTCAACTCCACTTCCATCGGAACGGCTAATTGAATGGCGTTTTCCATCGCTTCTTTTACGAGAACCTGCATGAGCATTTCTTCGGAAACATGCACATCAAAAACCAATTCATCGTGCACCTGCAAAATCATTTTAGATTTGATCTTTTCATTTTTCATGGCTTTGTGTACGGCTACCATCGCCATTTTAATGATGTCGGCAGCGGAACCCTGAATCGGAGCATTGATTGCATTTCGTTCAGCATAACCACGAACTACAGCATTCGCAGAATTGATGTCTGGAAGATACCTTCTTCGCTTCATAATCGTTTCCACATATCCCATTTCGCGTGCTTGTCCGATTGTTTTTTCCATGTAAGATTTTATCGTCGGGTATTGCTCAAAATAACTGTCAATGATTGACTTGGCTTCCGTTCGTGAAATATTTAAATTTTGAGACAAACCAAAAGCTGATTGTCCATAGATTATTCCAAAGTTTACTGCTTTCGCTGCACCACGTTGTTCGCGTGTAACCTGATCAATTGTTGTATGGAAAACCTTTGCCGCTGTTGCCGCGTGAATATCCTGTCCTTCACGGAAAGCGTTAATCATATTTTTGTCGCCACTCAAGGCTGCAATGATGCGTAACTCGATTTGGGAATAATCAACAGCCATCAACTTGTATTCGTCGTTTCTCGAAACAAATGCTTTTCGAACTTCTCGTCCTTTTTCCGACTTAATCGGAATATTCTGAAGATTTGGATTATTGGAGCTTAAACGACCGGTTGCAGTAACTGTTTGCATAAAGTTGGTGTGAATGCGGCCATCTGTTTTATCACACATAGTGGGCAATGTGTCGACATAGGTGCTCTTCAATTTTCGTAATTGACGGTATTCCAAAATCAACGGAATGATCGGGTGATCGTGCTCATGTTTCTGTAAAATATCCTCAGAAGTAGCGTATTGTCCTGTTTTGGTCTTTTTCGCCTTACTTGAAATCTTTAATACTTCAAACAAAATGTCACCTAGTTGCTTTGGTGAATCAATATTGAAGTCCATTCCAGCCTTTTCTTTGATTTCTTTTTCAAGATCAATTAATGTTTTTTCAAGGTCTTTTGAATAATCTTCAAGTGCTTTCACATCAATAGCAATTCCCTCTTGTTCCATATCCTTCAAAACCTCAACAAGAGGCATTTCCATTTTGTAAAACAAGTCGAACAGATGCGGTTTATTGATTTCGTCGTCAAACAATTGTTTTAACTGAAACGTAATATCAGCGTCTTCACAAGCGTAATCAGAAATTTCCTCAGGCTTCAAGTCGCCCATATTTCCTTGGCCTTTGCCTTTTTTGCCAATTAGCGCCTCAATAGAAATTGGCTGATAACCCAAGTAATAGGTTGCCAAAAAATCCATACTTTGTTTTGCCTCGGGATTAATCAAATAGTGCGCAATCATCGTATCGAAAGTTGGGGCTACTACTTGAACATAATAGCGTTGCAACACTTTGAGATCATATTTTATGTTGTGGGCTATTTTTTCAATGGATGGATCTTCGAAGAACGGAAGGAACTCATGGACGATTTTTTTAGCCGCTTCGAACTCTTTTGGAACCGCAACATAAAAACCCTCCCTTGCTTTATATGAAAATGAAAAACCAACTAAATCGGCATACATTGCATCAATGTTTGTTGTTTCTGTATCAAAACAAACTTGCGATTGTTTCAAAAGCAATTCAAGTAACTCTTTTCGCTCTTCCGGGGTTGTAATTAGATGGTAGCTTGGGCGCTCGGTAACAATTGTTTTGTAATTTACGGTTTCAATCGGTTCTTGCGGTTCAACCATGCTTTGCATTCCAAATAAATCCAACTGACCGTTTGTCGCTGAAGAACTTGGAGAAGCTGAAACAACGATTTCCTCTCCGATGACTCGCTTTGCTAAATTTCTAAATTCAAGCTCCGTGAAAATGTCTTTGACTTTTTCAGCATCGACAGGGCACATCACCAATTTATCCTCATCGAATTCGACATCTAAATCAGTGATAATGGTCGCCAACATTTTAGAAACTCGTCCTTGTTCTTGAAAATTGATGACATTTTCCTGCTGTTTGCCTTTCAATTCATGCGTGTGTTCGAAAAGGTTTTCCATCGAACCGTATTTGGCAATCAACGTTTTGGCCGTTTTTTCGCCAATTCCAGGAATTCCCGGTATGTTGTCTGAGGCATCGCCCCATAAGCCTAAAATATCAATGACTTGCTCCGGGCGTTCTACTTCAAATTTTTCACAAACTTCTTTGACCCCTAAAATCTCAGGAGGATTTCCTCCACGACCAGGTTTAAAAATAAATGATTTATCTGTAACCAATTGTCCGTAATCTTTGTCAGGGGTCATCATATACGTAATGTATCCTTTTGATTCAGCGATTTTTGCTACTGTTCCGATTACATCATCCGCTTCAAAACCAGGAACTTCCATAATTGGAATGTTGAAGGCTTCCACAATTTGTTTGATTGGATGAATCATTGAGCGAATGTCTTCCGGCATTTCCTCTCGGTGTGCCTTGTAAGCTTCAAATCCATCAATGCGATGTGTGGACCCACCTGGAGGATCGAAAACTACCGCTAAATGTGATGGCTTTTCATTTTTTATGACGTCAATCAACACATTAGTAAAACCAAAGGCAGCTGAAGTGTTTTGTCCTTTTGAATTGACACGTGGGTTTTTAGCAAAGGCAAAGTAAGCACGATAAATCAACGCATATGCGTCGAGTAAAAAGAGTTTTTTTGGAATGTCGGCAGATAGCATAAATTAATTTCGTTTAAACGGATTCAAATCTTTTGGTGAAATACTTCTTGAAAACTCCATTGGGATTTTTTTAGTAATGAAAAGCACTCCGCCTCGAACGTCACCTTTCAGGTTTATTTTAACAGAGTCTTTTAGACTAAAAGACATCAGTTTCATCATTATTCCTTTCTCCAAATCAATATGCATTGGAGCAATAATTGATGTTTCTTTTCTTCCCTTCATCTTTATTTTTTCATCCAGATGAAGCACCCCAATTTTCCCGTCAGATGTACTGATTTCTAACGAAGATGGTTTTACTTTCAGAGCATACCAATTCGGATTATAGATATTTGCTTTAATTGTAAAAGAAACATTTTTCGCATCCATTTTACCCATATCGAATCCCTCATACTTCTTGAATACAGGTTGCTGAAACCCACAAGAAGCAAGAAGAATTAAGGCTGCAATCCAATATGTTAATTGATTTTTATTTTGCATTTAATTCGGTAAAAAAGTGATAAAAATAAGGTATGGTTTCAATTCCTTTGTAATAGTTGAATAAACCATAGTGTTCGTTTGGTGAGTGAATGGCATCGCTATTCAAACCGAATCCCATTAAAATGGTTTTTAGGCCTAATTCTTTTTCGAACATCGCAACTATTGGAATGCTTCCGCCGCTGCGGACAGGAATTGGTTTTTTACCAAATGCTTTCTCATAGGCTAAACTTGCGGCTTTGTAACCAATAGAATCGATTGGCGTGACCGCCGCTTCGCCACCATGATGAGGTTTCACTACAACTCTTACACTATTAGGAGCGATTGCTTCAAAATGGGTTTTGAATAATTGCGTAATTTCTTCTGGATCTTGATCGGGCACCAAGCGCATGGAGATCTTTGCATATGCTTTAGACGGAATAACCGTTTTTGCACCTTCACCCGTGTAACCTCCCCAAATTCCATTAACGTCTAAAGTTGGCCTGATTGAACCACGCTCCGGGGTGGAATAACCTGCTTCACCCATAACGTCAATTAAATCCAGAGCTTTACAATATTCTTCGTGTGAAAAAGGTGCTTTTGCCATTTCTGCTCGCTCTTCATCAGATAATTCAACCACTTTATCGTAGAAACCAGGTGTTGTTATTTTTCCATTTTCATCGTGTAATGAAGCAATCATTTGTGCCAAAATATTAATAGGATTCGCAACACACCCACCATACAAACCAGAGTGCAAATCCCTATTAGGGCCCGTAACTTCAACCTCTACATAACTTAAACCCCTTAACCCAGTTGTAACAGATGGTGTGTCATTTGCAAGCATTCCCGTGTCTGAAACGAGAATAATATCAGCTTTTAGTTTCTCTTTGTTATTTTTAACAAAAAGTCCCAAGTTTTCACTACCAACTTCTTCTTCTCCCTCAATCATAAATTTAACGTTGCAAGGCAATTCATTGGATGCAAGCATGGCTTCAACCGCTTTAACGTGCATGAACATTTGTCCTTTATCGTCGCAAGAGCCTCTTGCAAAGATTGCGCCTTCAGGATGGATTTCCGTTTTCTTTATCACTGGTTCAAATGCGGGCGTAGACCATAACTCTATCGGATCGGCTGGTTGTACGTCATAATGTCCATAAACCATAACAGTTGGTAATTCTGGGTTTATTGTTTTCTCCCCATAAATAATTGGATAACCTGCCGTTTGGCAAATTTCAACTTTCTCTATTCCGATATCGCGCAAATTTTGGGAAAGTTTCTCTGCGCATTTCATTACGTCATTTTTAAATGCGGGATCTGCTGAAACAGAAGGAATCTTCAGAAGTTCAAATAACTCGTTTACAAACTTCTCTTTTTCGGATTGAATGTAGGCTTGTGTTTTTATCATGTTACAAAGAATAAGTTGTTCAAAGTTGCTAAAAAGGATTGATTTCGTCATATAAAAACAAAACATTAATTTTGCAATGCAACCTATTCTAAATCAAAGTTGTCATAATGAATAATTAAAACTAATTGTTTTGAAAAAAATATTTTTTACAATCATTTTATTTTCATTAAATAGTTTGTTTACGTATGCTCAAAGCATTCTTGTAAATACAGCACAAACTCCTTCTCAACTAGTAAACAACGTTTTGCTTGGATTTGGAGTTACGGCCTCTAATATTACAATAAACGGCAGTCCAGTGAATGCAAACACACCTGTAAGTAATATAACATCTTTTACAAATAATAACCCTGCCTTTCCTTTTTCAGCAGGAATGCTATTAACAACTGGAAACGGTATTGGGGCTCAAGGACCAAACAATTCAACAAGCTTCACAAACAACAACCCACCGACAACAAACGTTTCTACAGACCCTGAATTAAATGCATTGGCTGCTGGTACTGTAACCAATGGCACTGTATTAGAATTTGATTTTATTCCTTCTGGAGATACGATGAGTTTTCGATATATTTTTGGATCTGAAGAATATCCAGAGTTTTCTCCTTCATCATTTAATGATGCGTTTGGATTGTTTTTATGGGGTCCTGGGATTTCTGGTCCTTATGCCCAAGCTGGTTATCCTGCCGGTGGAGCAAACATTGCTATTATTCCTGGCGGAATTCCCGTGACGATTAATAATGTTGGTGATGCCTCAAATACGGCATATTACGTTTTTAATGACAACGGATCCACCTATGGAACAGCCATTCAATATGATGGAACAACAGTTGTTTTAACCGCTGCGGCATCAGTGCAATGTAATCAAACTTACCACATCAAACTAGCTATATCAAATGTGGGTGATCAATCTTTTGACTCTGGAGTCTTCTTGGAAGCAGGAAGTTTTGCTTCGGATGCTGTAGCTGTTACCGTGGCAACCGTTTCAGGGGACACAACAATTATAGAAGGGTGTACTGATGCTAATTTTATTTTTACTCGTCCGTCAACGCAATTGGATGACACCTTGATTATTAATTATACGATTACTGGAGATGCCGTTGAAGGAGTTGATTATAATGATTTGATTAATCCTATTACGTTTTTACCTGGTGAAGATTCGGTTATTTTAAATCTAACACCTACACAAGATGGAATTACCGAGGGTTTTGAATCCGTAATAATAACTGTTGAAATTATCAATCCTTGTAACGACACTATTTTCTCATCAGGAACAATTTACATTGGTGAGGGCCCAATAATTAATATTTCAGAAAATGATCCATTGGTCAAATGCGCCACAGATAGTATTCCGCTTTTCGTTTCTGCTTCTGGAGGTTATGCGCCATATGATTATGAATGGATAACGCTATCAGGAAGTCCTGCCGGTACAGGAGACACAATAAACGGAAGTGTTTCTCAAAATGGCACTGTTTCATACTTGGTTACAGCAACAGATAATTGTAATTTTTCAGGAACAGATACCGTAACAATAACGATGAATCAAACGCTAGCAATTGATACGATGGGAACAGAACCGTCGAGTTGTCAACCGACAGGTGTTGTTTGGGGATTGGCTGTGGGTACAACAGGAATTCCATCATTTAATTGGACGGGTCCTGGTTCAAATAACACGAATTTCATCGATGCCTCTGTTTGGGAAAATATACCTTCAGGTTGGTATTACTTTACTGTAACGGATGACGTTTGTTCTGTAAACGACAGTGTGTATGTCGATTTATTGGATCCGCCGATAGCAGAATTTACGGCGACGCCACTTACTGGTTGTTCACCATTGGAAGTAACTATTACAAATAATAGTCAAAATGGAACCGTATACTTATGGAATTTAGGGGACGGAACACTAAACACAACAACAGACTTAAGCGGCTTTACGCACATTTTCGAAAATCCAACACAAAATGAAGGATTCACTATTCAGTTAATTGTTCAACAAGGAC
>JBILIY010000050.1:0-7184 GCA_044368815.1 Crocinitomicaceae bacterium | reverse complement strand
TGAGATATTTTATTTACCCATTCAGAAAATCTAACCGCACATAGCATCCAATGCATTGTATCACATCCTCCTCCAATGTCATCATGTTCATGCGAATCGGCTCCATGCGCAAAAACAACATAATGTATTTTATTCTTCTTAATCAATTGACCGACTCGATCTAAACTGATTTCAAATGATTTGAGATATGTTTTATTAGTTCCTGTTGGATTTACATTACAGCCTTTTGGAATAGCGATATTTAGGAGTGGGTTAAATTCCCGCGTATCCTCAATGCTGTTTCCAAAATGACCATCCAAATCAAAATAGGCTCCACTTACACCAAATTCCTCGTAGAGTTTAATAGAGGAAATCACTTGCCCTGAAAATGTGCAAAAACCACTTCCACGATTAGGCTTAGCATGATGCATACCTGAAATCGGTGCGAAACAAAGATTTTCAGGATGTAAAATACTTTGTTTAGTGGCTTCATACAATGCCGCATTCGTATACGTTAAACTATGAACCAGATTCTTGGACCATGGCAGTGAATTAGACAAATAATTTCCCTCTCCGTTAAATACATTCTTTACGTAAATATCTGTATGTGCAATTTTAAAATCATTCTCAGTAAAAGGATTGAAATCAGATTTGAACCGAAACAATTTTCTCAATCCTTTTTGCTTAATTCGCTCCATCAATAGATAAGGTTTTAATGGAGATTTCGAAAACGAGGAATTACGCACTAAATCGAAACATACTTGCTGATCGGTGTAGAAGGTTAAAATCTGCTTTTTTCTTTTCATAGGCTTTTATTTTTTTTAGTGAAACAATTAAAATGTATCACAAAGATCAATTGGATCTTAGCCTATTTAGAAATAGCTGCAAGCTTGCATTACATCAAAAGCCTTTGAAATTATTGAATGGTAGGATTATTTCAAATTCTCTTTCAATATATCAGGAAAGTCTGTAATAATGCCATCGACGTCGTCTTGACGCAATTTTTTCTTAGCTGAAATGGAATTTACCGTCCAAGCGAAAAGTTTAATATTTGCTCTATGCAGCGAATGCGCTTTTCGGCTCGTTATTGTAGGATAAAACATACCTAAACCAAACGGAGTAAAGGATAGTTTTTTAAGAAAATAGCTCGGAGACTTTGGAAGGTAGGTTAAGTAAATCAGAGGAAACGATGGATCAATCTTATGAAGTTCTTCAAGAATTTGATTATCAAAGCTCATGACACGGACATTCGATGTAAACGGGTAGTTTTTTAGCTCATTCAGGATTAGTTCACAATATTCCTTTGGCTCTGGTTGAGAAATGCCATATTCTTTTGGATTCGATTTAATTTCAAGTAAAAGAACTACTTTCTCTAAGTTTAAAGTTTTGATAAACTCTTGAAATAGTGGCTTTGTCGTTTTTAATTTTTGTTGTTCCGGAAATTTGGAATAGTATTTTGAGCCGCAGTCAAATTTTAAAATTTGCTCTTGTGTCAAATGGTAAATATTATATTCACTTTGAATATTTCTGCCAGAAGAATCCAAACAATATTCACGTTGAAAATAAGGCTCATGCGAAATAACCAACTGTTGATCTTTATTTACGACAACATCAAGTTCAATTCCCGAGATTCCAAGCTCGATTGCTTTTTTAAATCCTATCAAACTATTTTCAGGGTACTTACCTCGAAATCCACGATGTCCATATATTTCAATAGAATTATCTTGCGCCATAGCAGGATACATAAAAACGAGTACCGCAAAAATCAAAGATATTTTGAACAAACTAATTTACTAAAAAGTTAATTTCTTTATTATTTTCTCATGATGAGGAAATTGTTCCAGCAAATATTCTGCATCTAGTAGTTCGAAATCCCTAAAGTCAAACCCGGGAGCAACCGAACAAGAGACCAATGCATACCCATTTACTGAATCAACTGAACTTCCAAATATCATGTTTTTAGGGACAACATGATGATAAGACTCCCCATTTACGAATTTAGACCCTAGTTTCAGCTGCACGTGTCCATTATCATTTAATACATGTATAGTTAGCGGTGATCCTTCGTGAAAATACCAATTCTCATCGCTTTTAATTCGATGAAAATGAGATACATGATCCGATGTCAATAAGAAATAAATGGATGTCATCAAGGACCTTTCACCATCAACATTTTCTATGGAACGATAGGTCTCCTTGTAAAATCCACCTTCTGGATGTGGGCTTAGATCCAATTGTTCTATTAATTCAAGAGTGCGTTTATTCAATTGGTCCACGTTCAAAATTTTGTCCATTTCCACCGGTGTTAGGAATAAAATATTTTAATTCTATTGCAAGAAAAGATCCGCCTACAGGCCCATAATTATCAACCTCATAAGTTGCGTATCGATAACGAGAAAGCAAATTAAAAATTGGAGCAGTTTGAATTCTCGCACATCCGCCAAGATAGAAAAAACCATATTTGTCTGTTCGGAATTCAAATCCGAGACTTCCATTCAAATCAAAATTAACTTTATCTTTTATGTCAACTAGTCCGATGTTAAAAAATTCATGTTTCCCAACTGGTTGACTGATGGATCCAACACTAGATGGTTTGTAGCATATAGAAGCTCCAATCGCGGCATTTGTATACCATTTTTTAGAGAGTTTAATGTTAAATAACGCATTGATGGGAATATCATATTGTATGAATCCGAAAGTATCAGAAGCAGTGACATTTGAGTCAATCAAAAACATATCTAACTTGTAATAACGTTGGAATAAATTCAATCCTGTTTCGATTCCAATCAAATCGGTCAATGCGATTCGAACCACACCTCCGAAGGAATAACCAACTTTTTGACTAATTCTCACTTGATAACCTTGATTCAACATAGTTGAACTTGACTCACCAATAAATTTTGTGGGAAACAATGGTTTTACTTGAAAACCAAAATAGTAGGGCACCTTAGAATCTTTTCCACTCTGTGATCTTACCACAGTCACAACCGCAAAAAATACAATTATAATGGTTAATCTAAAAAATAGAATTCTGAACTTACTCATTGATCCATTTCGTGTTGTATTCTAATGGTTTTCTATGAGCCAATGGCCATTCTATTGAGGGATACCCAATGTAAAATAAACCTATACATTTATCTTTTTGTGCTAGTCCTAAAAACTCATTCATTTTTTCAGAATAAATTAATTTGGGAGTTGACCAAAAACCACCCAAACCATATGCAGTGCATGTCAAATGCATATTTTGAATGGAACAAGCCACTGCTTCAATTTCCTCCAATTCCAATATTTTTTCTTCAGGTTGTCTTTTCATTGATACGGCAATTACAACAGAAGAAAGCATTGGTCTTCGTATCAATTTAGCAAGTTTAGCATCATTTTGATCTTCTTTTTTTGTTAGCTCCAAATAAGTTTCACCAAGGAACGTACTTAGCTTTTGAAGGCCTTGATCAATAAATACATGAAAACGCCATGGCTGTGTATTTCCATGCGTAGGAGCCCATTGAGCATTATTCAAAATCAACTCGATTTGTTCTTTATGTACTTTTCTATCCAAAAACTGTTCTGGATAAATTGTTCTTCGCGTTTTTATTAATTCGTTTATTTCAGAGAGATTGAATCGCATAAAAAATGACTTTGGACAAAGATATTCAAAACAGCCAATTTACTTGCAATACAGTGTCAATGATTCTTTTGCTTTTTCAAGACCGAGGTTACTTGCTTTTTTCAAATCGGAGCAGCACCCCTTGAGATCGCTGTTCATCCTTCGAATCAGCGCTCGCATGAAAAAATAACTTGAGTTTTGATCATTCAATGAAATAGCGCTATCCATATCCCGAACAGCCATTTGGTAATTGTTCAAATTGAAATAAATAAACGACCTGATCGATAATATGTGAGCAATGGATTCATTATCTTCATTTTTTACTTCAGCGTGTTTTCTCGCGAGATTAATGAATTCAAGTGCTCTTTCGAATTGACTTTTTTGAATTTCCAAATCACTTTTTTGAATATAGGCCTCAAAACACATTGAGTCGATTGATAGAGCTCGATCAAAACAATCTTCTGCTTTCGCAAAGTTTAGGCTTACTAAATATTCATTACCTTTTTCCACGAGCTTATTCGCCTTTCCTTGACCGAATAGCGATAAGGTAAAGCAAAAAATGAAATAGGTGAAAATGAATTTTTTCATCATTCAAATATAGTTTTATCCGATAAGATATCAAATCAGAAAACTATTTTTTTTTGGTTGTATTTAACCTGAAACTTTGAATTTGAAATAAAATAAATATCTTTGCCACATAATTGGCCTCGTAGCTCAACTGAATAGAGCACCAGATTACGGCTCTGGAGGTTTAAGGTTTGAATCCTTACGAGGTCACAAAAAAATCCCGTCTGCAATAGTCGGGATTTTTCTTTTTACGAAAACACGTTTTGAAAAGCGTTGGGAATTAAAAAACTAGGATTATTTTCAAGTCAAAAGAATCGTCACTCAAAACAACTTGCATTTATCTAAGTTGTTATTTTTGCAAAAACATTTTTATATGTCAGATCGAAATTGGGAAACACTAAAGAAATATAACGATATCAAATTTGAATTTTTCGAAGGTATCGCTAAAATCACTATCAATCGACCACATGTTTATAATGCGTTCCGACCAGAAACAAATTTTGAAATGCTGGATGCAATGAATATTTGCCGTGAAAATCCGGATATCAATGTTGTTGTTTTTACCGGTGAAGGTGACAAAGCATTCTGCTCAGGTGGTGATCAAAATGTAAAAGGAGTTGGCGGATACATTTCTGAAAATGGCGTTCCAAGATTGAATGTTTTGGATTTACATAAAGCTATTCGTTCCCTTCCTAAACCGGTCATTGCCATGGTAAATGGTTACGCAATCGGTGGCGGTCACGTTTTACATGTTGTTTGTGATTTGACAATTGCATCTGATAACGCACGTTTCGGACAAACAGGTCCTAAAGTTGGAAGTTTTGATGGCGGCTTCGGTTCTTCTTATCTGGCTAGACACGTCGGACAGAAAAAAGCAAGAGAGATTTGGTTTTTGTGCAATCAATATACTGCCGAAGAAGCAGAGAAAATGGGCATGGTGAACAAAGTTGTTCCATTAAATCAATTGGAAGATACGGTTGTTGAATGGAGCAGAACAATTATGAAAAGAAGTCCGCTAGCCATACGAATGATTAAACGAGCCATGAACGCTGAACTTGATGGTCAGCACGGTTTGATGGAACTTGCCGGTGACGCTACCCTACTCTATTATTTAACGGAAGAAGCGCAAGAAGGCAAACATGCTTTTCTTGAAAAACGAGATCCAAATTTCTTACAATATCCAAAATTTCCTTAAACATTAAATTAAAAAATATGTCAGTTCGCTCATTAGAACCTCAAATCCTTTGGAATCATTTTGCTGATTTAAATGCTGTGCCTCGTCCTTCAAAAAAAGAAGAGCGCGTGCGTCAATTTATGGTTGATTTCGGAAATAACCTTGGATTAGAAACAATCGTTGATAAAATCGGGAATGTGATTATTAAAAAACCAGCTTCAGCGGGCATGGAAAATCACAAAACGGTTATTTTACAGTCGCATTTGGACATGGTTCACCAGAAAAATTCAGACACAACGTTTGATTTCGATAATCAAGGAATAGAAATGTTGGTTGACGGTGATTGGGTAAAAGCAAACGGAACTACCCTTGGTGCTGATAATGGAATTGGAGTAGCTGCTATAATGGCTATTCTTTCTTCAAATGAAATTGCTCATCCGACAGTTGAGGCTTTTTTTACGATTGATGAGGAAACGGGAATGACCGGCGCCATGCAAATGGATGGTTCATTGTTTAAGGGAGAAATTTTGTTGAACATAGATACAGAGGATGACGACGAACTTTCAATCGGTTGTGCTGGAGGAATTGATACCAATACTTTGGTTAATTATTCGGAGGTTGCCGTGAATCCAAATAGTAAGACAATTGAAATTTCCATTCGCGGGTTGCTCGGCGGGCATTCAGGAATGGATATCGATAAAGGCCGTGGAAACGCAAACAAATGGATGGCAAGGATTTTATGGGAAATCAGTCGAAAAATTCCAATTCAACTAGTTTCTTTTGATGGTGGAAGTTTGAGAAATGCCATTCCACGCGAAGCAACGGCAATGATTGCAATTTCATCGTCAAACTTGGCTGAATTTCAAACCTTGTTTAATGAGCAGATTTCAACTTTAAAAGAGGAATACAAGAGCATTGAACCGGCAATAAACATTAATTCAAAAGAAACTAATGCGGCTGAAACAGCGATGTCAAATTCAGATTTTACTAAAATCATCAATTTACTTTGTTCGGTTCAAAATGGTGTTTTCAGAATGAGTCCAGATATTGATGGTTTAGTTGAAGCTTCTTCCAGTATAGCAAGAGTAATCATCAAAAATGGAAGCTTCACAAGTCAATCTTTGCAACGAAGCAGTGTTGAATCCACAAAATCTGAGGTTGCAATGACCATTCGATGTGCTTTTGAAAATATGGGTTGTGAAGTGATTCAAGGAGGCGAATACCCAGGTTGGAAACCGAATCCTGATTCTGCGATTTTGAACGTAATGGAAAACTTGTACAGAAAAATTTTTAACGAAGAACCAAAGGTAAAAGCTTGTCACGCAGGTTTGGAATGCGGAATATTAGGAAAGCATCTCCCAGGAGTTGATATGATTTCTTTTGGACCAAACATCCGTGCTGCTCATTCTCCAGATGAAAAAGTTCAGATTTCTTCCGTTCAAAAATTCTGGAAATATTATTTGGAAACATTGAAATCTATCCCAACAAAATAAGTTAGAAAAATTTATTCTTTCAAGCAGCGAATGGACATTCCGATGTCCTTTGTTCCATAGTTCATGATCAATTCGTCGTCCATGTTAGACAGAATTCGATATCTCCCATACAGAGTGAATTGTGGCGTTGAACTCCATAAAAAACATTGTTGACCGACTTTCTCAAATTCACCATTTGAATTACGAAAACCACCTGGAAGTGCAGAAAAACCAGAACTATTTGTTCCATTTCCTGAATTTGTTTTTGAAATCCTAACCCCTTTATTGTTGCACGAATTGCATTTTTTTGATCGTTTTTGATCCTCTGTCCAACCGATACAAGCTTTACAGCGTTCTTCAACGTTCCAAGAGCTCCATCCGGTATCAT
>JBILIY010000374.1:0-7513 GCA_044368815.1 Crocinitomicaceae bacterium | reverse complement strand
ATAGTTAAATGTCCCTAAACTATCTTTAAAAACCAGTTGCCCATTTGAACCATCTAATAAAACTTGATAAAAATCAGAATATGAAGGTGCGATTCCTTTAAAAAGGGTTACCAAAACATCTGGAACTAAATCTGCACCAACGAAATTTCCTAGAACGGGTTCTGCGCTTGATTCGGTATTTAGTAACTGAAATTGCCAAGTTTGTCCAAAATTCGCGCCTTTGATTTTTTTGACTTTACCCCCAAAACTTTGAATAATAATATCGTAACCGCCATTAGCTGTTTTACAAAGCGCAGCCGGAGCAATAAAACCTTTATTTGCATCTGTTGCCAATTGTATTGCATTTGCTAGTGAATTACCACTAATTAAATCATTTAATGGACAAGCCCAGAAAGAGCCTCCTAAATTCTCGCCACCTGTACCAAATAATATCCATTGAACTCCATCACCTTGAACTTCCGCAACCAAAGCAGAGCAATATGTTTCGGCACTATCGGGAACGACTGCCTTTGCTAATAGTTGACCATTTTGAGAGTTAATCACCATAAGATGTCCTGGTGGACGATCGGTTTCCCAATCCGGAGCGGCGTGGTCACCTCCATTTGCTACCAGAATGTCGGGAGATCCATCGTTATTTACATCTGAAATGAATTGTGGATTATAAAAATTAAATAATCCACTATCAGCAGGATTTACGGGATAAGGAAAATAATCCCAAAGCAACTGACCATTTGCTCCATTGATAGCCAATAATTGTGCTTGTCTCCCCGTAATGAATACATCATCTATACCGTCATTCGTTATATCTTGAAAAATAGCACTTCCAAAAACTTCATTACGACTGCCTCTTTTCCAGAGAAGGGATCCATTAAGTCCATTATAGGCCATAATACCATTATTGCTGGTAACTCCGTCAGTTCCTCCACCGATGACAATATCTTTTATTCCGTCATTGTTTAAATCACAAGCTCTTGGTGATGAAAGCGTTGGAATAGAATCTGTAAAAGATTGCCAAGAAGTTAGCTGAGCAAATGAAATTTGAATAAAGCCAATTAGAAAAATAAAAAGTAAGTTGTTTCTCATTTGTAACTAGATAAAATTGTTCATAAAGTTAATGTTTAACTTTCAACTCTCAAAATTGACTTGATGAAACAAAATCTATTTTTTGAATTCACAAATGAGCTCTTAGTTTCAATTTTTTTCTTAAATTCAAGTAAAATTTAATTTTATGTTAGACAAAATTCAACTAGAAAAAATCCTGTTTTTGGACATTGAGACAGTTCCTCAGACATACGCTTATCAGGATTTGGATGAAAAAACAAAAGAACTTTTCAATGCGAAGACTCGCTTTTCTCAAAATGAAGAAAAATCGTTTGAAATGCTTTATGGAGAGAAAGGCGGAATACTTTCAGAATTTGGCAAGATTATTTGCATTTCAGTTGGAATGGTTAAGGAAACGAATATAGGAAGAACCATTCGACTTAAATCCTTTGCACATGATGATGAAGAAACGCTTTTGAAACAATTCAAATCGCTGTTGGAAGAACATTACAACACACCTTATCACTCGCTTTGTGGGCATAATTCAAAAGAATTTGATATCCCATATATCTGTCGTAGAATGTTGATTCATGGCATCAAATTACCTTCAATTTTGGACATTGCCGGAAAAAAACCGTGGGAAGTTTCACATTTGGATACACTTGAATTATGGAAATTTGGCGATTATAAATCATACACCTCACTCGCTTTACTTTGTCATGTTTTCAATATTCCAACTCCAAAAGACGATATTTCTGGAGCGGATGTGGCACGCGTTTATTATGAAGAAAATGATTTGAATCGAATTCGAGTATACTGCGAAAAGGATGTTATCGCGCTTATCCAATTGTTTTTAAGAATGCGCGGAGATTCGTTAGTGGAAGAAGGAAATATTACTTCTGCAAGTGAGCGTTGAGTCCTGAATAACGGCCTTTCCATTTTGGTTTGAAAAATGGTAAAAGGAAAAGTAAAATCAGATTATATATGGGAAAGATAAACTGATAGATTGGAATAATAAACCATGCGGTCAATCGTTTGAACTCTCTGAAAAAGTAAAAAAAGAAAAGCATATCTAATCCAGTTTTTAATCCAAACAAAATGAAGGCAGATTGATACTCATTTTCTACAATTAATTTGATTTCAATCGACCAAAACGAAGTGATGAAAATAAATTGAATGATTGCAAGTACAGTACTCAAATGATCATTCACGTTACCAGTTTTTGCGATCCAACGAATGCGCTGGTGAATAAACTCTTTGAAGGATTGCGGTGTTTCCGTTTCAACTTTAAATGACCTTCTTGCGACAAGACGAACATCAGCTTTAGCATCTCTAAAATCGCGAAGCAAGTAAATGTCATCACCACTTGGAATATGTTTATGCATTTCAAACCGATCAAATTCCAAAAACGATTTTCGGTTGAAAAGTAAGTTGGCACCACTGGCTATTATTGGTCTAGAAAGACCGTTTAACCCGGTGTTTAATGCGTTGATTAACAACAAGTCAATTTCAAATAAATGATGAATCGGATTGGTAGCTTTTAAAACTGCAGGGAGTAAATACAAATCAGCTTCTGCTAGTTTCTCAAGTTCCTCGAAATAAGTTGATTCAAAATAAACATCTGCATCCATGGTCAGGACAAACTCCGTTTTGGTGAGATTTACTCCATATCGAATCGCCTGCTTTTTTCCAAAAATTCCTGAAGGTAAATTCAAGAGTTGAAGGTTATTTAATTTCCCTAATACCTCAGTAATTTTCGAACAGCTCAGATCATCAGAATGATCATTAACAAAAACTATTTGAGCAGGTAATTTACTGCTAAATTTTAAACTTTGGAGAAGACGATCAATGCGCTTTTCCTCATTAAGAAAGGGAATGATTAATGTGACTTCATCAAGGCTGATTTTTTTTTCCGTGAGGTATTTTTTTTCTTTAAGTCGTTGTAAAATCGATCCTATTCCAAGTATGGAAATCAAAAGGCAGGAATAACAACTCAAAAAAACAAAAATCAAATTCATCGGTTAGATTTCTTGATGAAAAAAAGAGCAATTACAGCAGTCAAAAATAAGTTAAAAAACCATGTGCTAAAGGAAGCGAAAATAACGGGGATTGTTTCAATTCCTGTCACTGCAAATATGGCTACTGCTATTGATTCACGAACCATTATTTTCCCAAAAAACAAAGATGGTGTTAATGTAATGAATAAGAATACAAGCATAATGTAATTGATGATTTCGATTGTAATCTCAATTCCAAATGCTTTGAGAGCAAGTGCATATTGCACGACAAAAACGACATATCTTATTCCTGAAATTACTAGGAATGTCAGCCGTGAATTTTCTTTTTCAATTTGATTAGCAACTAATTGAATTAGATTAATGGGGATTTTTTTTGCAAGACGTTCACCAAAAAAATAGAGAAGGAATAAACTTATTGAAACAGGAATATAAATGTAATTATTCAATTTAAAAGGGAGTGAGTCGTTTAATAGTATCCAAGCTAATAACCCCATAAATAGAGCAACTAAAAACTGTGAAAAATTCGCGATGGTTGATTGAATCGTAATTTTCCAACGTTTCGTTTTGTCGTAATAAAGCATTCTTCCTAAAAAATTTCCACTTAACGACGGCGTCAAAAACGATGCGATTATTCCAGATGCAAATGCCTTAAAATTAACGGGGTTGTCTACTTCATCAATATTTTGAAGAATTAGCTTCCATTTATACCATTCAAAAAACCAATTTATTGGCATTAAAAACAAACATCCAAGAAGTGCCCAATAATCCGCAATATAAAACCCAGAAAAATCGAGCTTATTCGAACGGAAAAATAGGAGATAAAGAAAAAAACAAAAAAGGATTCCTTTGAATAAAAGTGTCCATTTCGAGCGAAAAATAGTAGTTTTAAACAAGGAAATTAATTTGAATGGTTGAAGATAAGATAATTCTTGGAATTGACCCCGGAACAACAGTTATGGGTTATGGGATAATCCACATTCAAAAGGGTAAACTTTCCATGTTAAATTTTGGAATTATTCAATTGAGTAAGTTAGCAAATCAACCAGATAAGTTGAAACGAATTTTGGATCGTTTGAATGGCTTGATTACAGAGTATAAACCTGATGAAATGGCTATCGAAGCGCCTTTTTTTGGGAAAAACGTTCAATCAATGTTGAAATTGGGTCGTGCTCAAGGTGTCGCTATCGCAGCTTGTTTAAATCACAACATTCCTTTCGAAGAATATTCTCCGAGAAGAATTAAGCAATCAATAACGGGAAGTGGTGCCGCATCCAAAGAGCAAGTGGCTGCCATGCTACAGAAATTATTGAATTTTGAGGAAATGCCTAAGTATTTGGATGCAACGGATGGTTTAGCTGTTGCTGTTTGTCATCATTTTTCAAAGGGAATAGGTGAACATAATAAAGCTGGGGGAAACAGTTGGAAAGCATTTTTGAGTCAAAATCCCAATCGCAAAAAGTCATGAAGAAAAATGTGAAAAATAAAAATATTCTTCCCGTTCATCTCTTTGTCCGAAGATTAATCAAGTATTTTCTTATTGCGGCATCTATTGGAATCGTTTCATTGACTATTGGTGTTTTTGGATATCATTGGCTCGGACATCTGAGTTGGGTGGACAGTTTATTGAATGCATCCATGATATTAGGTGGAATGGGGCCGGTAGACCCGTTACATGACTCTGACGCAAAAATATTTGCTTCATTTTACGCCCTTTTTTCTGGTGTAATTTTTTTAACCACTGTTGCTATTTTCCTATCTCCAATTGCACATCGTTTATTACATATACTGCATGTTGTAGACGAAGAAGAAGAATAACAAAATATTTAAAAATTGTCAACGATCAAAATTTATACGGATGGTTCTTCCCGTGGAAATCCCGGTCCTGGAGGCTATGGGATTATTCTTAAATTCGGAGATAAAATAAAGGAAATCTCCGCGGGGTTTCGATTAACTACCAATAATCGTATGGAGTTAATGGCCGTTTGTGTTGCCTTGGAAAATCTCAATACAAACAAGTTCCCTATTATCATTCACTCGGATTCCAAATACGTAATTGACTCAATCACTCAAAGATGGGTCTGGTCTTGGAATCAAAAACAATTTAAAGGGAAGAAAAATAAGGATTTGTGGTTGCGTTATTTACAACTTCATGATAAATTTAACTTGTCCTTTGTATGGGTAAAAGGCCATGCAGGCCACCCTGAAAACGAGCGTTGTGATGAATTAGCATTCAAGGCTGCCTCTGAGAATGCAACATATATTGATGAAGCATTTGAATTAGAGGGAGGAAGTGAAAATTTATTTTGATTCAATTACGGTTACAAATCCGTGTTTATCAACCATGGTTCCACCTAGCATTTCTCCAGTAAATTCATAGAAATAAACTCCATCAAGCACTTTTTCTCCTGAATCTGTTGTTCCATCCCACAATAACAAGGGGTTTGCAGGATCCCTAACACCCTCGTGTATTAAATTACCCCATCTGTTAAGAATTAAAACATTGAAAGTTTTGAAAGCGTCAAATGGTAATGTGAATAAATCATTTGTTTCGTCTCCATTTGCCGTTATAACATTTGGCAACCAAATTTCTGGATCGTTGATATTTACTGTTAACGTATAATCATCCTGACAACCCAATGCATCTGTAACAGTTAATGTTACCTGATATGGACCTGCAACCGGATATGCATAATACTGATTGGTATCCGTAAGGGCTATAGTTTGATTCTGACCAAAATCCCATTCCCATAAAATCACGGAAGACTGTTGAGAAGAAGCATCTACAAATGTTATAACCTCATCTTGATCAGCAGGATTTGGAGTCGCAGTAAAAAGTGCTGTTAAACCATCATCCAAAACCGTTATTGGATCGAGCGGATAAAACACTTCACACCCACTGCTATCATACAATGTTACTCCTGGTGTATAAGTTCCGGGTTGATCATAATTATAGAAAAAGTTTACGCTATCGTTCAAAGTTGTATTGTCACCCATTTCCCAAACGGTATTGTAAACGTTTACTGGATTCGTTATCACAAATGTAGCGCCTTGAGCACATTGTCCAACTTGTTGTAACCAATCCGGATCACCATTAGGACCGCCAATCGTGACGTATTGTAATAGTGTTGTATCCGCAGTACATCCATTTTCATCGGTAATGGACAATGTCAAATCATAAGTTCCAGGTAGAACATACGTATTGCTAGGATTTTCAAGGATCGACTGGTTTCCGTTTCCAAAATTCCAAAGCCATTCAGTTATAGCTCCATATGAGAATGAAGAATCTACATAGGATCCAAATAAAGGAGGACAAACATATTCACCATTGGGGCCAATTGCTGCTCCGGTGAACGAATAATTTGGAACAGCCCAAGGAATGGCAACGCTAATTAAATTTCCAACGGTGTCCTTACAGCCATTTCCATCAGTCGTAACCAGATATAAATTATGAGTAGCTGTGGTTTGTCCAAAAGGAATTCCAGTCTCAACTAAAGTTGTAGCAACATTTGTGTTTGTATCAATTGGCGATGAAAAATCATCTAAAAACCACTCATAGGTTAGGCTACCTTCTCCAGAAGACGAGTTATCAGTTAAAATGGAGTCTCCATTACAAATTACGTTATCCACTGCAAAGAAAGAACTTGGTCTGGTTATGGTTATTGGAATTGATGCTGGTGCCGATCGACATCCAAATGCATCAATCGCAACAAGTTCCGCATAAAAGGTTCCTTCTCCAACAAAAGTGTGATTACCTGGCGTTCCAGCTGCAACAGTTTGACTTGAATTATCATCCGAATAGGAATATTGAAGGGAATCAATAGGGATATTATACGGTGGAAGAGGGAATCCACTACCATTCAAAACAACAGGGAAAGGAGAACAACCAACTGCAGGATCAGGAATAGTGGCTAGTATTCCGAAAGGAGCTGCAAGTACATTAATTGGCAAGGTTGCAGTACCAGAACAACCCACACTGTTTGTCGCAGTTAGTGTAATGTTAAAAGATCCAGCTTGTTGGTAAGCGTAATAAGCTGTATCACCCATATTAACAATGCCAGGAGGATTATTCCCCATATTAAATTCCCATTCCTCCAAAGGATGCGGAGTAGGTGGATTCATCCAAGTTGAACTTTGATCAATCATTACGAGAGAATCCCCCTTACAAATTGAATCGTTCGAATAAATAAAATTGGCATTCACAAATGAAATGTCTACATTAGAAGTTATGCTGTCGCTACAACCTGTTGTGTAATTATAAATGACCTGCTGGACCGTATAACTTCCATAATTTGTATATTGATGCGATATGTCGCCCGCATCAGCATCATCGAGCTGGGGATCGTCGAGAACGGTATTCGGTGTTCCATCTCCCCACTGCCAAATCATTAATATGTCATCCGAAGGTATTCCATGGGTGGCATCATCATTGAATGGCACCAAAATACTGCTTCCTT
>JBILIY010000041.1:0-7613 GCA_044368815.1 Crocinitomicaceae bacterium | reverse complement strand
CAGCAGTAGGTGTTAATGTAACAGCAGTAGAAGTAGCTGAAATAGGTAAGTTTTGAACGTTGGTTAATTTTACATCCGCAACCCCTGTAGCATAATTGATGTTCGCATAAGATCCAGTAAAACTCACATGAGTTGCTCCCTCAGGATAAATCAAATCCATTGTCGGAACCAAGCCAGCAATTGTAATCACACCAGTTGTAGTATTCACCGCCCAAGGTTTGAAAAGCATACTGCTCAACATGGCATCACCGTTAAACTCAAATCCTTTCAATAGGGCTTTTGCCTGGGCTGTCGCCATGGCAACACCCACGTTACGAGCACCTCTTACTGAAGTAGTATCCAAGTTTTTAATTTGCGTCATGATTTTAGTCATTCTCGCTACAACTCTTCCGTCAGTTGCATTTAAGGAAATAGGTCGTAAGTTATCACGTGTCAATTTTCCAGATCTTGCAGAACTTCCAAATTCACTGTTGTTCTCACGTGTTCTAATGAACGCAGGATCATTAGCAATTCTGTCCCCATCCACAGAAGTTTTCATTCTTGCCAAGTCTCCATCCTTGGTCTTGTAAAAGGACACATTATCCAATGTTCCTTTAATTTTAATTAATCCCGATTGTCTTGCCATTTTTTATGTTTTTTAGCAGTTAATAAATAGGTTCACTACTAAATAACGAAGTTATTTCCAATGCGTTGCAAGCCTTGATTTTGTTGCGTTCTTTGTCATTATTTTGCTTCAATAACTAATAAAAATCAGCTAATTATTACCCCACTTTTACCTATAGATACTTTACCAATTATTCAGAGTTCAGTGAGTCCAATCAGATAGTCCTTAAATGGAAAATTATAGTTACATTTGAAGCATTAAAACGCAAAACGTTCATTCAAATAATGCTTTCATCGCTTAATAATTCAGTGGGTTATTCAGTGGAGATAGCAAAAAGATATTTATAACTCATTATAATTGAGGTGGTTAGGTCTAATTCGTTAGTCCCGTCCAGACCGCAACTGTTAAAAGCAGAAAAAGACGCCTCTATGGCTGGAGGAATAGAAAACCCTTGGAAGTATCAAGTTTCCAAGGGTTTTTGCTTTAATGAAATTGGAAGAATTATCTTCTTTGATATTTTTGTATTTTAAACAATGAACTACGTTTATATCAATTATTCAGAAAAATTTGACGAGTTTTACATTGGGCAAACTAATGATTTTGAATCGCGACTTAAACTACACAATTTAGGTTTGGTAACATCAACAAAACCATATGTTCCTTGGATTAACAAATTAATGATAATTAAGTCAAATAGATCTGAAGCGATTATTTTAGAAAAAAAATTGAAGAATTTAAACCGTCAACGTTTATTCGCATTTATTGAAAAATATAAGGATAATTATGGTTCCGACGCTTTCGGTCGGAATTCAGACATTCCGAAATAATATTAACTACGAGGAAATAAAGGAATTTTAGTTCGGAATCGTCTGAACAGGAGGAATAGAAAACCCTTGGAAGTATCAAGTTTCCATGGGTTTTTGCTTTAATATCAGGGATGATAAAGAGATCATTTTAATTATATATCCCATAAAGTTTAAAGTCAATTTAGCTGTAATATACAACTTCTTAAAAACAAAAAAATGAAACGCATTAACGAGTACAAAAAACTATTTCAAATTGAGAATGAGATTGAGTTGGCAGCATTAAAATTGACTTACCGCAAATTGGTAAAACAATGGCATCCCGATAAATTTCAAGATGATGACCCGTTAAAAGAAGAAGCTTTAGTAATGGGAAGAAAAGTTACAGATGGTTATCATTTCTTAGTGAGCATTGCACCCGAAACGAAAGAAGCAAATCTTCCAGAATACCAAAAAACAATCATGGAATGTGGTATCGCTGACTTCAAACATAAAGGTTTGTTGTTAGAAATCACGTTCACAGACGGTTCAAGTTACGAATACTTCGGTGTTAACGCTAATGTTTACAAAAAATTAATCAATTCAGATAAACAAGTGCGCTTCGCAAAACGATTTATTTACGAGAGTTATTTGTATAGAAAGTCGAAGAAAGCAGTTGAGGCAGATCAATAAATGATACCAGCCAAAATAACTTGTTAGCAGAACCGCATTATAATTTACTTCGTATTTCTCGTTGAAAAATTCAACAGCCGAACGCTCTGTTTTATTGATGGTCTTAATAACGTTTTGACTGACATAGGACCTACTTCAAAAACATCTTCAATGAAAGTGAAAGTTTGGCTCTAATTTCCGTACGATCGATTATGTAATCCAAAAATCCATGTTCCAACAAGAATTCGGAAGTTTGAAAGCCATCGGGCAAATCACGTCCGATTGTTTCTTTTACGACTCTAGGTCCGGCAAATCCAATCAAAGCTCCAGGCTCGGCGATATTTATATCTCCTAACATGGCGAAAGAAGCCGTTACGCCACCTGTTGTTGGATCAGTTAAATAGGAAATGTAAGGAAGCCCAGCTTCGGAGAGTTGACTCAATTTACCAGATACTTTAGCCATTTGCATCAACGAATAACCAGCCTCCATCATACGCGCTCCTCCAGACTTTGAAATAATCATAAAAGGAGCCTTTACTTTAATCGCTTCATCAATTGCTCGAGCTATCTTCTCCCCCATTACAGAACCCATTGATCCTCCAATAAAATTGAAATCCATAGACGCAATTACAAAATCTTGCCCATCTAATTTCCCTTTTGCTGTGCGAATTGCATCTTTCAATCCGGTAGATTTTTGCGTCGCTTTAATACGATCTTTGTATTTCTTTGTGTCTTCAAAATTCAACGGATCACCGGAAGTCAAATCCTGAGCGATTTCCTCATACTTGGAATCATCAAAAATCAGTTGAAAATACTCTTCTGATCCTATTCGCTCGTGATGCGAGCATCGCTCACAAACAAAACTGTGTTTAGCTAAATCATCCGAGGTATATAAAGTCTTACAATTCGAACAACGAACCCAAAGTCCTTCTGGTGTTTCCTTCTTTTCACTCGTTGTTGTGGTAATTCCTTCTTTATTTCTTTTAAACCAATTACTCATAATTCGTATTTATAAGGTATTAATATTGTTCAAATCCGCAAATGATTGCTCGAGACGCTTATTAAAAGTCACTTCTCCCTCACGCAACCATTTCCGTGGATCATAATATTTCTTGTTTGGAACGTCATCTCCTTCAGGATTTCCAATCTGCGTTTTCAAGTAGTCGATTTTTGAAGAAACATAATCACGTACACCTTCTGTAAAGGCAAATTGAAGATCCGTATCAATGTTCATTTTGATAACTCCATAACCAATAGCTTCTCTAATTTCTTCCAAAGTTGAACCTGATCCACCATGAAAAACAAAATCAACTGGGTTATGACCTGTACTGAATTTATTCTGAACAAAATCCTGCGAGTTTTTCAAGATAACAGGTGTTAGTTTTACATTTCCAGGTTTGTAAACACCATGAACATTTCCAAAAGCTGCCGCAATCGTAAATCGAGGTGAAATCTTCATTAATTCCTCGTAAGCAAATGCAACTTCTTCAGGTTGAGTATATAATTTCGAGCTATCCACATCTGTATTATCAACACCATCCTCTTCCCCACCGGTAATACCAAGTTCGATTTCCAAAGTCATCCCAATTTTACTCATTCGCGTGAGATATTGCTTACAGATTTCAATATTCTCAGCAATTGGTTCTTCGGATAAATCAATCATGTGTGAGCTGTAAAGCGGTTTACCCGTTTCCTTGTAAAATTGCTCACCAGCATCCAATAACCCGTCAATCCAAGGCAGTAACTTCTTAGCGCAATGATCGGTGTGAAGAATTACGGTTGCACCATAAGCTTCCGATAAGGCATGAACGTGTTTTGCTCCTGAAATACCTCCTAAAATAGCCGCTTTTTCATTTTGATTAGACAATCCTTTACCCGCAAAATAATGCGCTCCTCCATTAGAAAACTGGATGATGACTGGCGCTTTCAACTTCGCCGCTGTCTCCATAACACCATTTACCGTGCTAGTGCTTGTAACATTGATTGCTGGCATTGCAAATCCTTTTTCTTTCGCGTATTTGAAAATCGCTTGAACTTCATCTCCTGTAGCTACTCCCGGCTTAATCGAATGACTCATAATCAGTTAATTTAGGGCTGCAAAGTTATGAATAAAGTTTAATGATTTTTAATTTCGATTTTATTAAAAAAAACTTCTTTTTTTCTAAAATAAAGAGGCATTTGATACGTTTTAATCAAAAATCATTTTTTCGCCTATGATGCAAAAATACCCGTCTATTTCTTTAAATCAGAATGAAAATCTTGTAAAACCTTCAAATGAAGCACTCTCCTTTCTTCTCATGTACAGCAAGTCCATTGAAGTAAAAAAAGGAAAGAAACAACGGATTATCCTCTGTAAAAATTGATTGAAAGCTGTCTGAAAAGGCAGCTTTTTTTTTTCAAAAGAACTTATAAATAAAGCTTGAAATAATAGTAATAAAAACAAGTAGCGTATTCTGAACTTTGTTTCAAAACAATTCGCTATGAAGAATATACTCTTTGCCAACGATTTTTCAGACACGTCAGAAATGGCCCTCAAATATGCAGTTGAATTTTCCATTAAATTTAAAGCAAAACTGACACTCGTTCACGTTCACGATATTTCAGCTCTTTTGGCTAATCCAACCGAAATTCCCTATTTTCCTAGTACCAATGGAGAATTTCTAGAGGCTCAAAAGAAAAAAATGCAAGAACAACTGCTTTTCGTTGCAGAAGATAAAGCCAAGCAAATCGACACACATTTTGACGCGATCGAACATACATCTGTTTCTTTGGCAATTACTGAGAAAACGGAGGAATTCAAAACGGACCTGCTCATTATGGGTGCGCACGGCAAAAGGCAATTTCAAGAATTCTTGATTGGAAGTACCACTAAATCGGTATTAACTGATTGCCAATGCGCTGTATTAGTTGTTCCATTTGGCACTCATTTTCACCTTCCAGAAAAAATCGTTTTCGCATCAGATTTGGGAGATGACAACTTTGAAGCATTACACGCATTAGTTGAATTCGCGCGTAGTTTTAATTCAAAAATAACCATTCTACATATCTCAACCGATTATGAATCATTTAGTTTGAATAAAATGAATGATTTCAAAAAACTGCTCACAACCGAAATTAACTATTCAAATATCAATTTCGAATTTCTGCTTTCCAATGAAATAAACGAGCGCTTAGATGAATTCATTCGGGAAAATAACATCCAACTCATTACGATGGTCGAACACGAAAACAAGGGGTTTTTTAAACGTTTATTCCAAAAAGATCACGCCAAAAGTATGATTTCACTTGCTGAAATTCCGATACTTATCTACAATCAAAAGTTTTTAGTTAAGCGATCGTTTCATGAAGCTGAAGCTCGAGTTAGTTCAAAATAAACGTCAATTAACATTCATTTTCTCAACGAATAGCCAATTTTCATTGAACATCCGTATTTTTACGGCTGAATGGATTTTCAGCTCATTTCAGATTTTAAACCAACTGGTGATCAACCCGAAGCCATACGTCAGTTAATCGCTGGTATTTTAGCTGATATACCAGCCCAGACTTTGCTCGGTGTAACAGGAAGTGGTAAAACGTTTACAGTTGCGAATGTCATTGCGAATCTGAACCGTCCGACCTTGATTTTATCGCATAACAAAACACTTGCTGCCCAGCTATACGGTGAATTCAAACAATTCTTTCCAAATAACGCTGTAGAGTATTTCGTTTCCTACTACGATTATTATCAACCCGAAGCTTATTTACCAGTAACTGGAACTTACATTGAAAAAGACCTTCAAATTAACGATGAAATAGAAAAACTGCGATTATCAGCGACCTCTGCCCTACTTTCTGGTCGCAAGGATGTGATTGTTGTGGCTTCCGTTTCGTGTATTTATGGCATCGGAAATCCGAATGAATTTAAAAACAGCATTATTTCCTTAAAAGTCGGACAAACTGTTGCACGGAATAAATTTCTATTTCGATTGGTTGAAAATCTGTATTCACGAGCAGGTGAAACCTTTGAACGCGGAATGTTTCGGGTGATTGGCGATACGGTAGACATCTACTTAGCTTACGCAGATTATGCTTTGCGAATCGGTTTTTGGGGAGATGAAATAGAAACAATCTCATCGATTGATCCCGAAACAAATCAGAAAATTGAAAGTTTTGGAGAAATTGATGTTTTCCCAGCGAATTTGTTCGTTTCTAGTCCGGAAAATACCCGTCAAGCCATTGAGCAAATTCAAGATGACCTCGTGATTCAAGTTGAGAATTTCAGAAAAGAAGGAAAATTGGAGGAAGCCAAACGATTGGATGAACGAGTTAATTACGATCTGGAAATGATTCGAGAACTTGGTTATTGCTCTGGAATTGAAAATTATTCGCGCTACTTCGACCAAAGAAAACCTGGTGAACGACCTTTCTGCTTGCTTGATTATTTCCCAGAAGATTTTATTTTGGTTGTTGACGAAAGTCACGTTACATTGCCGCAAGTTCGAGGAATGTATGGAGGAGATCGAGCGCGAAAAATCAATTTGGTGGATTACGGATTTCGTTTACAAGCTGCGATTGACAATAGACCTTTAAAGTTTGAAGAATTTGAAGGGTTTTTAAACACGGCAATTTACGTTTCTGCAACTCCAGCAGACTATGAAATCCAAAAGTCGGAAGGAATAATTGTGGAGCAAGTCATTCGTCCAACAGGTTTATTAGATCCGATTATCGAAGTTCGTTCAACAAAAAATCAAATCGACGATTTACTCGAAGAAATCAACCTACGAATTGAAGTGAAAGAACGCGTTCTAATCACTACGTTGACCAAGCGAATGGCCGAAGAGCTTCAAAAATATCTGGATAAAATTGGGATTTTATGCCGTTACATTCACAGCGAAATCGATACAATTGAACGCGTTGAAATCTTGCGACAATTGCGTTTAGGTGACTTTGATGTATTAATAGGCGTGAATTTACTTCGAGAAGGATTAGATTTACCCGAAGTTTCGCTAGTCGCCATTTTGGATGCCGACAAAGAGGGCTTTTTGAGAAACGAAAGATCCTTGGTTCAAACTGTTGGTCGTGCTGCTCGAAATGTAAATGGAAAAGTGTTAATGTACGCTGACAAAACTACCGATTCAATGCGGAAAACAATGGATGAAACAGCTCGTCGACGCCAACTGCAGATGGAATTTAATGATGCTCATGGTCTCGTTCCTACTCCTTTGAATAAATCAAAAGAGAAGATTATGGAATCCACAAAAGTTGCGGATGGAGATTTAGCCATACGCAGAGCAAAATACGAGCAGCCTGAAACGATTTCCATTGCCGCTGAATCATCGTTTTCATATGGAAATCCGAAGGAACTTGAAAACCAAGTTAAACTCACACGCAAGGCGATGGAGAAATCTGCCAAGGAACTTGATTTCATTGAAGCGGCACGACTTCGTGATATACTTTTTGAACTTGAAAAACAATTAAAAAATGGAAAATAACAAATTACTGAATCGCTTTCGTTGGCTCGCTGTAGCCGAAGGAATATCATATCTTTTGCTAGGGATAACTGTTCCGTTGAAACG
>JBILIY010000040.1:0-7634 GCA_044368815.1 Crocinitomicaceae bacterium | reverse complement strand
GCGACTCTCCAATAATACACGGTACTATCTGTTAGTATCAGAGGTGAGAACTGATTTGTTAAAGCTAATTTCCATTCACTGGGATTCACCCGTTTCAAACCTCCCAATTCTGTTTTTTCACAAAAACGTTTAAAATTGCTAGTAAAGGAAGCAACGGTATCTATTTCGAATCTATAATTAGACAAATCTGCTAATGGATTTATTGTAGAAGCATAAAATGTAACACTATCTGAAGGAACAACTGCAAAGTCTGATGGTAGAACTGGTTCAATTCCATCCACGTTAATATTGAAATTTTTTATAAGTTGATTGTTATCAATTTCATCGTATTGTTCATTAATTACATTTGGAATATCAACACGAATTATGAATTTGTTCAATCCAATGCCGATTGATGGTTGAAATGGGATTCTAACCGCTAAATTCTTTTCGTAATCCATGCCGTTAACGGCAATAACATAAGAGGAATCAATAAAAGAATTAGGGAAATCCCTGATAATATTAATCGAAAATGTATCCACTATCGACTTTCCTAAATTCCGAAGTGTTATTGAAATATCCAGCGAATCAGTTGCATACGTAATCAAGTTTGGTCCAAAACTCACCCTCGAATCGGTCAATTCAATTTCTGGTTTATTATGATAATTTAGTCGAAGCATTGGGTCGCCATTCAAGGTCATTTGGCAGAATGTAGCCTCGGTAAGAAGAGAACTTGATGTTGAAAGGACAGTATCTATGCTGTTTTTAATATGTTCAGCAATTGTTCCTCCATAATTATAAGTACTAAATTGCTTGTAAAAATTGGAGGAATATTGGTAAAGCGAACTCGTAAAACCATAATTGATTGTACCAATATATGCGATTACGCCAGCGTTGGGAGTAAGAACAAATGATTGAGAATTCGAATTAGCATTATGGAAAATATTCCCATTGTAACATGAATTCGCTAACAATACTGGGTACTTGCCTTGATTATCCCAATTCTGAGGTTCATCAATATTTATGTCAAAACCTGAATCCGATGTTGTAAAATGTCCAAAGAAATTCATGAGGCTTACCCCATCAGAGATTCTTTCTTTTATTACATCTAATTCGGCAAGAGAAATAGGATTTCCGTTATCTTTAGCAACTGCCAGAATATCACCTGCGAAATAAGAACCCTCAGCGGTTTCAGCCATTGTATTTAGGTAGTTTTTAAACAAGGTTTGCTCTCCAGATGAGGTTCCACCTGAAAAATGAAGAATGTGTTTCTGCCAATCTTTCGTTTCAGTTGAATAGACAGATTGTTGGTTTTGCTGTTGTTCGTATTCGATTACCTTGGTAAGATAAGTTTGTAGTTCGGCTTCTGTTTGAACTGAAATTCTACCAGTTGGAATTAATGGGGCGTATTTGTCGTAAGTTTCAAAGTTTGATGTAATACATTGGTCACAAGATGGTTGGCCAAAAGAAGGGATTAAATTATTTTGATAGGCTGAAGAATTTGTTCTAGATCCTGGGCCAATGTTGGTTGTTGAGGTAATATTTGCCTCTCTAATTCCTTTTCCAACCAAAAATAATCCGATCGGTTTTTGAGTCGAGTTTTCATAGATGAAATGAGCAAATCTTCTAATTCCATTAATGTGTTTTGGAATTCCTCCACCAAATTGTTGATACAAATCTTCCACTTGGCCCAAAACGACATTGTATGAGCCTCCTGCGTTTGAACTTCTGTAGGAAGCGTATTCAAGCGCCTTATTTCTAAGTTTCTCCGAATAAATAAATAGCAATGCATTTTCCAAATTTGGAATTGCGCCATAGTTTGTAAATTGACCCGTACCATTTACCGGTTTCAATAGTGATATGTTGTTAACTGAATTTAAATCTTGAATTATAATTGTCTGTTCGCTCGTTGTTAAATCATTTGGAATAACGCATTGCCATTGACCTCCTGATTGAATCATCGGGATTTTATTCATTTGGCTACCAATTGAAAAAACAACCGGATTTGTCACATTTAAACTCGAGATATTCAATCTAATTTTATTTGACGATGTTGAATTCAAGACAGAAAATGTGGCACGCGTAGCGTTATTGAAGTTTGGAATTCTTGGGTATTTAAAAGACCAATAATTGATGGACTGAAAATCAGTTACGACGCCAAGGTCATTTATCAATGCCACTTTATAGTTAGAATTTCCGCTTGAAGGCAATACAGAAACAGGGAAACTTTTGTTTACATAGATACTTTTATACCCCGAAAAAATTGAATCAAATAGAACAAAATTTGATTCTCCGATTGTATGACGTGTATGGTGGTTACCCAATCCGTTTCCGTAATAGGCATTTGATGAACCGACAACAACAGCTGAATAGTTTACATTAGGAGCTCCTGGTCCCTGAAAAATATTTTCAAGCTGTGTGGATCCAAAATCCCATATTTGAGGTGTTGAATTAACACCATTTAATGCGGTTTTTCCCCAACCTTCTCCTTGCACGAAGAAAGAACTCGACGCGTCCGAAGTTTTTTCACCCTCATTGTAGCGCTCATTATACCAAGTAGATTTCTCAAAAAGAACAAAATTTTCAGGTATGTAGGACGAAACGTTGACATCCGATTGAATTTGAACTCTTTGGTTCGTTGTTAGGTTATTCCAAGAAAAGAAATACTGAATCGTATCGTTGTATAAACTGTAATTTGGATTACCCAACCATGAAGGTTCATCATAAAGTGTCGAATCCAACCAACCATCGTTTCGTTCGGCATAAAACAAGATATAATCTCCATCGTTTATTGTGTTATCTCCTCCATCTTCAATATGCAAAGGAATTTCCTTTTCGCGACCAAAAATTTGAATATTTGCCGATTGAAAAGTCGTCAAAGGAATACCAGCTGATTGAAGAGCCGAATAATCCAATTTGTAAATTCCAGATTGAACTATTGGAAATGAATAATATTTCTGATTATAATTTATCCATTCATTACCAAAACTCTGAGCGTAAACGCTGAGTGAGGCAAAAAAGCAAATGGTTAATATTATTCGTGTCATTTGACTGCGTTCTTTGGTTTATCTAATTTTAATCGAAGCGAAAAAATATGCGTGTAATAATTTGCAGAAGCATCACCAAGTCTAGTAAAGGCGTAATCAAGTGAAAATCCTTTAAAACCAAGACCCATTCCTAAATTTGGTTGGAATCCCCAATATTTACTTTCATCCATATTGGTGAATTGTTGAATTCCTGAAATGCCCCCTCTTATTTTGACGAAATCCTTGAATCCAACATATAATCCCGCATGTGGATCGGCAGATACCAATCCTGATTTTAATAAAACGTTTCTTTTTCCGTCTGTTGTTAAATCAACATTAAGTTCACCTCCAGTATGAAAGCCTTTAGAACCTATGTCGAATTTTCCGGCTGCAGCTAAAATAATTCGAGGTAGAGTAAGTTCCAATCCATTTTCTGGGATAGCATTTCCAGTTGAAAGAAAGACGTTCTTCGTCTCATCGTCCAAATCAAAAACCCAGGCATTAAATGTAGAAGATACATCCCTCGCCATTACACCAAATTTCCAATTCTTTTTTAATTGATATTGCCAACCAGCGTCCAAACCAAATCCCCAAGATTTGGCAAAGTCCCCAACATTTCGGTAAATGACTTTCATAGTACCACCTAAACTCATTCCTGGAACTTTTAATTTTCTTGCATAGGAAGTTAAGAAAGCATAATCTCCTGCTGTAAATGAACTAATATTATCATAATTCACCCTTCCATTGTTGTCAATCAATTGAGTTGTATTTGGAATGTCATCCACCCCAAATCGAATTGCCGCAAAACCCAAAGTGCTTGATTCGTCAATGGAATGAGAAATACCAAGAAAATCATATTTTGCTATCCCAGCGAAGTATTCAGAATGCATAAATGAAATTTCCAACCATTTATTGCATTGTGTCAATCCCGCCGGATTCCAATAAATCGCGTTTGTGTTATCAATGCCAGCAACAACCGCATTACCCATTCCAAAAGCATCAGCGCCGACACCCAGCGACAAAAATTCATTGGAATATTTAGGTGCGACTGTACTTTGAGCGAAAGTTGATATTGGTAATAGAATCAAAAAGACGCGAAGTATATTTTTCATAATCGGATAATTTAAAGCTTTATAACATTCGCATTGCTAAAAAATTGTGTTCTTTGTACTGATAATCGCTACGAATTGTAAATTTAAGTCAAAACGAGAAAATAATTATCATAAATTGTTTAAAATTGCGACATGTTAACAGTCAAAGAAATTATGGCTCCTATCGAAGCGGAATTGATGCAATTCGAGGAACATTTTCGGGATACTATGCGTTCGGATGTTTCTTTGCTGGATAAGGTTACGCACTACATCATTAAACGAAAGGGCAAACAAATGCGACCGATGTTCGTTTTTTTATCGGCCAAATTGCTTGGGGATGTAAATGTGACAACTTTCGATGCTGCATCACTTGTTGAATTATTGCATACAGCTACACTAGTTCATGATGACGTGGTGGATGACGCGAACGAACGCCGAGGTTTCTTTTCAGTTAATGCGCTATGGAAGAATAAAATTGCCGTTTTAGTTGGTGATTATATGCTTTCTCGTATTCTTTTACTATCAATTGAAAAGAACAATACTGATTTACTTGGAGTTGTCGCTAGAGCTGTGCGTGAAATGAGCGAAGGGGAGCTTCTTCAAATTGAAAAAGCCCGTCGTTTGGACATTACAGAGGAGGTTTATTTTGATGTTATTCGTAAAAAAACAGCGTCTTTGATTTCTACGTGTTGCGAAGCAGGAGCGATTAGCGTCAATTCAACCGAACATAGAGATCGGATGAGGGAATTTGGGGAAATGGTTGGTATGGCATTTCAGATAAAGGATGACATTTTTGATTACGGTTCCCCAGGAAACATCGGTAAGCCAACAGGTATAGATATCCGTGAACAAAAAATGACATTACCCTTGATTTATACGATTAATCATGCAGAAAAGTCTGTGCGTTCAGAACTAATGGATATCGTTAAAAATCATAATTCAAATTCTAAGAAAATAGCTCTTGCCGTTAATATGGTAATACAAAATGGTGGAATCGAATATGCATTTAAAAGAATGAATGAGTTTGCTCAAAGGGCAATTGAGCTCCTCGAGCCTCTTCCTGAAGGTGATGCGAAAAAATCACTGATTGGGTTGGTTCATTACACTATAAACAGAGACAAATAAAACAAAAATGAAACGAAATTTATTTTTTTCGCTGGCGACAATTTTATTGATAACCTTATTTTCTTGTGGTTCGGCTGATGAACAGGCTAAAAATGATGTTAAACCTGAAAAGTTGGTTGAAATAAAGGATGGCAAGTATACGGAATGGTATCCCGGAAAGAAACAAATCAAATTTCAGGGAATGATCGAAAAGAATGGAAGTCGAGAAGGTAAGTGGGTCTATTTTTCTGAAAAAGGAACTGAACTTTCTTTCACTATTTATGACAACGGGAAGAAGCAAGGGTTTACAGTCGTCAAATATCCAAATGGTGCCATTCGTTATCGGGGTGAATACAAAGACGATAAAATCGTAGGTTTATGGACCACATACGATCCAAAAGGTAAAGTTATTTCTGAAAAAGATTACGGCTATCCGGCTGAATGAGTAAAATACCTTCTCATATCATTGATCAAATTATGCAATCCTCTCGAATTGAAGAGGTTATAGGTGATTTTGTTCAATTAAAAAGAGCCGGTTCAAGTTTAAAGGGTTTAAGTCCATTTACGGATGAAAAAACGCCTTCTTTCATAGTTTCTCCAGCGAAGCAGATTTTTAAGTGTTTTTCGACTGGGAAAGGAGGAACGGTTGTAACTTTTTTGATTGAAAAGGAGCACTTTTCCTATCCCGAAGCATTGCGTTGGTTGGCAAATCGGTACAACATCGAAATACCTGAGGAAACTGCACCAACTGCCGAAGAAATTGCCGATAAAAATGAAAGAGACAGTCTTTTCATCATCAACGAATTTGCCAAAAATCATTTCTTCCACAATTTATTTGAAACGGAAGAAGGAAAGGCTGTAGGACTCTCTTATTTTGAAGAGCGAGGTTTCAGAAAAGACATTGTTGAGAAATTTCAATTGGGTTATTGTCTAAACGTAAGTGATAATTTTACGAAAAATGCTCTCGAAAAAGGATATAAGCTCGAATATTTGGAGAAAGTTGGTCTAACTAAGTCTAAGGATGACCGCCAATTTGATTTTTTTCGGGGCAGAGTTATGTTTCCCATACAAAGCATAACTGGTCGCGTCTTAGGTTTTGGTGGAAGAACGCTGTTTACAGATAAGAAAATTGCGAAATACTTTAATTCACCTGAAAGTATCATTTACAACAAAAGTGAGATTCTTTATGGCTTGTTTTTCGCTAAAGGCGCAATTGTAAAGTATGACGAGTGTTTTCTTTGTGAAGGATACACGGATGTCATTAGCATGCATCAAGCTGGAATTGAAAACGTCGTTTCTTCTTCTGGTACTTCTTTGACGAAAGAACAAGTCAAGTTGGTTAAACGCTACACGCAGAATCTCACAATTCTTTATGATGGAGATGCAGCGGGAATTAAGGCTTCATTTCGAGGAATTGATTTGATTTTGGAGGAGGGAATGAATGTGAAAGTGGTTCTTTTTCCCGATGGTGAAGATCCGGATTCCTTTTCCAAAAAGACAAGTTCAACGGAACTGGAGCAATATATCAAAGATCATCGGCAAGATTTCATAACCTTTAAAGCATCCATTTTATTAAAAGAGAATGGAAATGATCCATTAAAAAAATCAGATCTAATTCGAGACATCGTGCAATCGGTTTCATTAATCCCTGATCAAATCACACGGTCGGTATATGTTCAAGAAATTGCCCGCCAATTTGAGATCAGTGAGTCAATTATAAGCAATGAATTGATTAAAGTCAGGAGAAATACCATTGCTAGACAAATTCAAGAACCCGGATTGAAAGAAGTTGAGCTTGAAAAACAAGATTTACTTACTCCGCCCTTACCTGAAATTGATGTTAAAGAGGATTACCTTTACGAGCAAGAGTTGATTCGCTTGCTTTTGCGTTTTGGAACACGGGAAATTATTGTGCTTAGTGAAGAAAGAGAAGAACAATCAACGAGTATCATCGAATTGATTATTAATGAGGTTATGACGGATGATTTGAGTTTTACACATCCAATTTTCAACCGTATTTTTCAGTTTTTTGTAGATGGAATTAGAGAAAATGTACTTTATTCTTCATCTTATTTCAAGCGTTTGGAGGATCAAGAAATTGTAACCTTTGTTTCCGATTTGGAAAGTCGTGAAATAGAACTTAGTCACAATTGGATTCATCACCACGGCATTTTTACAAAATCGGAAAGTGATAATTTATACCCCACGGTGATGAACGGAATCTACAACTTTAAATATCACAAGGTTGAAGAGCGATTAATTGAAATAAAGAAGTCATTTAAAACTATAGAATTGTCTGATGAAGATGTTCTTTTAGCACTCTCCGAACAAATGGCCTTGGAAAAAGTAAAGAAAGTTATCTCTGAAAAATTAGGTCGAATTATTCTTAAATAACTATGCTGAGTACTACACTTTTTAATATTGGTCCTTTCAA
>JBILIY010000125.1:0-4861 GCA_044368815.1 Crocinitomicaceae bacterium | reverse complement strand
GATATGATAAAAGTAGAATTCTCCATTTGGAGAGAGAATGAGAAAGTATTGGAATTAAGAAACGACTATTATAAACAAGGAGGACATATCATTCGTTTTGATAGTCAATCGTTACCAAACGGAGAGTATTTCTTTGGGTTGGTAACGAGTAAACAACGCACCGTAAAGCGATTCAAAATTCAAAATAATTAAGATTCACTGCCTTTTTTATTGCCTTTCGGCATTTTAATTTTACGCGATTTACGAATCTTATACTTAGATTTAGCAAAGTCATTGCCTCCTCCATTTGATTTCTCTAACCGAACTACAACTCCAGCGGTATGAGCCATATAATTGGAAGGTCCCATAAAGTCGTTCAACGAAAATTTCGCTATGGACTGCAGTTGAATTCCAATGTTATTTGAAACCCAAAAGTTAATTCCACCGCCTATATTAGCATTAATGGACATAGCTTTCGCTGTGTTTCTTTCATCCGTTATTCTGCTTGTTAAACCTCCTCCGGCGAATACATATGGATCAATCCAACTACTTCCTGCCAATTTGTAAAATGAATATTTGGAATGAACATCAAACCCAAAAAGACTACCGTCCACTCCAATTGAATCATTTACAAGCTTGGAATTATCGTACTTTTGAAAACACAACGAACCTTCAATACTCCATCCGTTATATATATATTTATCAACAAAGGCACGAGAAGGATATGGCGCAGAATGGTATTGTGAAAAATTAAATGGATTCGTCTGCGCTCCATCGTCATCAAGCATCATCCAAGAAGCACCAAACATCAAGTTGTAATTATCCTTATTGGTAATCATCTTGTTTGGTTGAGCAATCGAGGCTCCGAGGATTACTAAAAACATTAAAGTTAAACGAAAGTTGAGCGTCATTTTAAGCAAATTCTTGTGTTGGCAAAAATAAATAAATTTAATATGTGTAAAATGAAGTTTTTACGATTATTTATTCACTTAATAAAGTTCAATTTGTTTGTAACAAGATTTTAACCTCTTTGTTACATCGTACTGATATGTTAATTAACTTTGGTTCCAATGGTAAAGACAAAAAAATACATGTTAAATATCGAAGATGAAGTCGAATTTGATGTTTTTGGTTTATCCACTCCATTTGCAGACTATCGACTTGCTTGGGCATTAAATGACAAACTTGAGTTTAAATTTGAGAAATCAAGTGACCTTCTTTCAGTTTTCGATCGAAAAACAAAACAAATGAAAATGTTTCAACAGTTTTCGTTTATTGACGAAGAAAATCTTACTCAAATTTGCTTATTAAAAAATAAACAGGGTAACCAAATCGTGACAGCTGATCACGCGAAAATGGATTATTTCCTGATTATTAAAAATAACTTTACAATTGATACCAATAAATTACTCACTCAACTTAGAAATACGAATGGAATTGTTGCGGCTTTCAAGCTCGAACAAAACAATTTCGATTTTATAGAAGAAATGAATTAATTTTTAAACCACTTATTTTAAGCTTTAATGAAAAAAACAAAAATTGTCGCAACACTCGGGCCCGCATCAGCAAAAAAAGAGGTTCTAAAAGAAATGATTTTATCCGGATTAAATGTCTGTAGACTAAACTTCTCCCATGGATCCTATGATGACCATGCCGCAGCTGTAAAATTAATTAGGGAACTAAATGAAGAGCTTGGACAAAATGTAGCAATCCTAGCCGACCTTCAAGGACCTAAAATTCGTACCAATGAAATGGAAAATAACGGCGTTTTGTTGGATGTTGGACAAGATATTCATGTATTGGTGGAAAAGGTAGTTGGAAACAAAGAGCGTTTTTCAATTAATTATGCCAAATTGCCGCAAGACGTCAAATCAGGAGAACGAATTTTACTTGATGATGGGAAAATTGTTTTGGAAGTGAAGTCGACAGACGGCAAATCGGAAATTGTTTGTACGGTTATACAAGGTGGGATTTTATCATCGAAAAAAGGAGTGAATTTTCCAAATACAAAAATTTCATTACCCTCTTTAACTGAAAAAGATCAGTTGGATTTAGAATTTGCCCTTGAACAAGAAGTGGATTGGATTGGATTATCTTTTGTTCGGTCGGCTCGAGATATAATTGAGTTGAAACACCGCATATCTGCTAAAGGAGGTCACGCGAAAGTCATTGCGAAAATTGAAAAACCAGAAGCTTTGGAGTGCATCGATGACATCATTCATGAAAGTGATGGACTAATGGTTGCTCGAGGTGATTTGGGCGTTGAAGTTCCTTTTCAAAATGTTCCCTTGATTCAAAAAATGCTTATAACGAAGTGTATCCACAAAGCAAAACCGGTTATTGTAGCTACCCAAATGATGGAAACCATGATTTCAAGCATGACGCCAACGCGAGCAGAAGTCAACGATGTTGCAAATGCCGTTTTAGATGGTACTGACGCCGTGATGCTATCAGGTGAAACATCTGTAGGAAAGTATCCTGTGGAGGTTATCAAAACGATGTCCAACATTATTAAGGAAATGGAAACATTCGATGGCATCTACAACAAGGAAGAGCTTCCAGAAAAAAATCAGGATCGCTTTATTTCGGATTCGATCTGTTTCAACGCTTGCAGACTTTCCCAACGAGTTGAAGCAAAAGCAATAATTACAATGTCATTCTCAGGATATACGGCATACAAAATTGCTTCTCAGCGACCAAATACCGATATTTTCGTGTTTACGAGTAATCAGAAAATTCTAACGCAACTTAATTTAGTTTGGGGTGTAAAAGCGTTTTATTACAACAAACGGATAAGCACGGATCATACGATTGCGGATATTAAGTACTTAATGAAGTCCGAAGGATTTTTGAAATCTGGGGATTTGGTGATAAACATTGCCTCCATTCCTCTTGAAGATTTGGGTAATTCCAATATGTTGAAATTAAGCTACGTAGAATAATTTTTTCAACTTTTCATTCTTTCAAAGGATAATTTTCACTAACTTAAATAAGAAAAGTTGATATGGAGAAGAAATGGTTGGTGAAAAATGGTGGCCGCGAAGAAGATATAATTGAATTAAAAGAAAGTCTAAAAGTTGATCGAATAATCGCTACCCTATTGCATCAAAGGGGATTACGTTCATTTGAAGAAGCACGTAGTTTTTTGAATCCCGATTTGACTGATTTACACGATCCGTATTTGATGAAAAATATGGATTTGGCTGTTGAACATTTGATTCAGGCAATCGATTCAAAAGAAAAAATCTTGTTATTTGGAGATTATGATGTGGATGGCACCACAGCCGTGGCATTAATGCACGAAGTACTAAAAAATCACCACAAAGAATTGGGTTTTTACATACCAGACAGATACTCGGAAGGATACGGAATTAGCACAGCGGGAATTGACTTCGCAAAATCAAATGGTTATTCATTGATTATTGCATTGGATTGTGGAATTAAAGCCATTGAAAAAGTAGACTACGCAAAAAGTTTAGGTATTGATTTTATCATTTGCGACCACCACGAACCTGGTGAAATTGTTCCAAATTGCATCGTTCTTGATCCCAAACAAACTGATTGTGAATATCCATTCAAAGAACTTTCAGGCTGTGGGGTTGGATTTAAATTACTTCAAGGTTTTTACACGAAAATGAACCTTGATTTTAATCCACTTTTTGAACAACTCGACTTATTGGCAATTAGCATCGGAGCCGATATCGTTCCAGTCATCGGAGAAAATAGAATTCTTTGTTATCACGGACTGAAATTACTGAATGAAAAACCAAGGGCAGCATTTCAAGAATTGATTGAGTTGGCTGGCAAAAAGTTTCCGTTGAATTTAACAGATGTCGTTTTCATAATTGCTCCTAGGATAAATGCTGCTGGAAGACTAAGAACAGGAAAAGCCGCCGTGGAATTAATGATTTCAACTGATCAAAATGAGTTAACACGTCTAGCGAAAGAAATCAATGCAGATAATTCGGAGCGAAAAAACATTGACAAGGAAATTACTGAAGAAGCCTTGGAACAAGTGGCTTCAGATCCTAGTTTTGCATCAAAATCTTCAACTGTTGCCTACAAAGAAACTTGGCATAAAGGCGTGGTTGGAATTGTTGCTTCTCGACTGATTGAAACCCATTTTCGTCCAACAATCGTTTTAACTAAATCAAACGGAATGATTACGGGTTCGGCGAGAAGTGTGAACAATTTTGATTTATACAAGGCACTCTTGCAATGCGAGGATTTGTTGGAACAATTCGGTGGGCATAAACATGCGGCAGGTATGTCGCTAAAGCCTGAGAACTTGGACGTTTTCAAAAACCGTTTTGAAGAAGTGGTTGCTCAAACAATTTCTATTGAAGACAAAACCCCGATTCAGAAGATAGATGTTTCCATAAATTTGGATGAAATACACGGTTCGGAATCTCCCCTTCAAATTCCACGTTTGAAGAAAATGATTGAAATCTTTGAACCGCATGGACCAGGAAATATGAAACCCGTTTTTCACACTTCCAATCTTTTCACAACTGATTCAAGAATTTTAAAAGACGTTCACCTCAAATTGAAGGTAATTCAACCAAATTCGCGTTTGCAATATGAGGCCATCGGATTTAATTTAGGTCACAAGGAAACCGAAGCGGCGAGTGGTATTCCCTTTGAAATGGCCTACACGCTTGAAACTAACGAATTCAATGGTAAAAAGACCATTCAACTCAATATAAAGGATTTACGAGAAATGATTTAATTTTATCACATGTTCACAGGAATAATAGAAGAAGTTGCCGAAGTCGTAAAAATTGAAAAAGAAGCGGAGAATATCCATTTTTCAATCAAAGCAAAAATGACTTCCGAATTGAAAATAGATCAAAGTGTTGCGCACAATGGTTGCTGCCTTACA
>JBILIY010000320.1:0-2768 GCA_044368815.1 Crocinitomicaceae bacterium | reverse complement strand
GACCTTAGATAAAACAAACCTCAACGAATGGAAAATTGGAACTCCTGTCAACTTGGAGCGTTGCATGCAGATGAATGGTCGCTTGGATGGTCACATCGTTCAAGGTCATGTTGATACGGTTGGTGTTTGCACGGAAATCGAAGATCAAAATGGCAGTTGGAAATTTACCTTCCAATATCAAAATGAGCAATTAACCGTTGAGAAAGGATCAATTACCGTGAATGGAACTAGCCTAACCGTTGTGGATTCAAAAAAAGACTCCTTTTCAGTTTGTATTATTCCTTACACCTTCGAAAATACCAATTTCTCTTCTTTAAATTTAGGAGATCAAGTTAATTTGGAGTTTGATATTATTGGGAAGTATGTAGCTAAGTGCATGGAATCAAGAAATTAAAATTGGATTTCTTAAAATGATCCGTCTGAATGATAGATGCCATTTTTGAACACACGAATTTTCTGAACGATTCCATTTTTATCATAATCACGAACTCTTCCGTCCCATAGCTGACCATTTTTAAATTCTCCATCCATCCAAATATCCTCGTTTTCATTGTAAATCGTGTTATATCCATTCGGATTGAAACGTAATCCTTTCGTGATCGGATTTTTTACGGCAGGAGGATAAATCGTTTTTGGAGTTTTAACATCTTTATCAGCAGTTTTTGGTTTTTCCTTGCGCTCAAACGTCTGTGTATTTTGAATTTTCCCATCAGCAGAAATCGTAAAGCTCTCTTTTAATGATCCATCTTCATAATATCGGCATACCTTGCCAGTCAGTTCATTATTTTTAACAGTATATTCTAGCGCTAGATTGCCATTTTCGTGAAAATATTTAATGGTTCCATTTTCATATCCTGAGTTATTGTAAGTCCCCTGATACGCCATTTTTCCATTGGCATAATAGCGCGTTAGTAGTCCTTTGTATTCGTCTTTACTAAATGAACCTGATTCGCGCATTTTTCCGCTTTTGTGAAAACGCTTGTAATCACCTTCTGGTCGGTTATTCGTGTAATTTCCTTTCAAGCTTACCGTCTTCCCATCTGAATGATATTTTATCCAAATACCTTCTTTACGACCATCTACAAAATAACCCTCTTCTACTTTTCCATCTTTTGAAACTCCTGAATTAGGGCGATCACTCCCCTTAAAAACCCATTTCCCAGTTCGTTTGCCATTTTTGTCTTTCAAATTTTGTGAAAAAATGAACGAGCTGATGCAAATAAAAAATCCTGTAAATAATAATCGGGGAAACGTCATTTTAAACTTTCAGAACATAAAGATAAGCAAACATTCTGTGAATAACTACTCCTAAAAAGACAAAAATTGAACGTGAAATAAGATTAATTTTGAGGAAAAGTTTGCACGATGCTGACACTAGATCCTAAAGAACTTCCAATTCCCAAATTACATCAGTATTTACTTGGGGCGATTGGCCCTCGACCAATTGCTTTTGCTTCTACAGTTGACGAAAATGGAAATCCGAATTTGGCTCCATTCAGTTTTTTTAACGTGTTTAGTGCGAATCCGCCGATTTTAATCTTCTCCCCTGCTCGTTCAGGTAGAAGTAATACAACCAAGGATACATACAATAATGTTAAACTAGTTCCGGAAGTTGTTATCAATGTTGTCAATTACGAAATCGTTCATCAAATGAGTTTGGCAAGTTCGCCATACGCGCCTGGTGTTAGCGAATTTGAAAAAGCTGGATTTACAGCTGTAAAATCGGAAATGGTTAAACCGTTCCGAGTTGGTGAATCTCCTGTTCAATTTGAATGTAAAGTAAATGAAGTCGTTGAACTTGGTCACGAAGGTGGTGCTGGAAACCTCATCATTTCGGAAGTAGTTAAAATTCATATTAACGAAGCAGTTTTAGACGCCAACGGAATGATTGACCAACATAAAATTGATTTGGTTTCTCGAATGGGTGGCGATTGGTATTGTCGCTCTGACCATAATTCAATGTTTGAAATAAAAAAACCGATAACCACCTGCGGAATTGGCTTCGATGCTCTTCCTTCAGATGTCCGAAATAGTAAAATATTAACTGGAAACGAATTAGGACATTTAGCAGGAATAGAAACACTTCCAAATGAAACGGATGTCAATGAATACAAATTGATTGAATTAAGTGATTTATTTGTATCTTTAGAGGAGAATCCCACTGAACTGGAGCAGAAGCTTCATATTCGAGCAAGTGAATTATTAAAAGAAAATAAACTTGAGGAAGCTTGGATGACCTTGCTCTCCTTCAACAATTAGTAAATTAAATTAATACGAGTAATATGTTTAAATTATCAGGGACCCTTAAAGTAATAAACCCAACCCAAGTTGTTTCCGATCGATTTTCAAAAAGAGAATTTGTTGTTGAAACGCAAGATCAATATCCGCAGTTGATTTCATTTCAAGCGACGCAAGACAAATGTGCGTTGTTGGACAACTTTCAAGCAAATGAGCAAGTGGAAGTTTCTTTCAATCTACGTGGAAGAGAATGGACGAGCCCACAAGGTGAAGTAAAGTATTTTAATACGATTGAAGCGTGGAGAATTGAGCGTGTTGGTCAAGGTTCGGCGATGCCTGCTGGTGGCCCTTCAGCTATGAACTTGGATCCAATTCCTGCAGCAACTGCAAACACTACATCAAGTGTAATCTCTGAAAACGACGATTCAGATGATTTGCCATTTTAATTAAATTAGAATTTATTGAACTATAAAAATCGAGGCTGTCCATTTAGGCAGCCTTTTTTATCCCCCCATTATTTAAAAATCAAC
>JBILIY010000039.1:0-7660 GCA_044368815.1 Crocinitomicaceae bacterium | reverse complement strand
TAATTTTTCCGTAAGGAGCTCGAATCCCTCTGGATTTGCAGTTGGGGAATAATCCATTGTGGTATCTAAAATTATTAGACATGACACCGGAAAAGTATTATCTGCTTTATACCCCAAAACAGCTTGTGCTCCATAACTATGCCCAATTGCAGCAATTTTTGAAAAATCAATAAAAGGCAGATTTTTCATCTTGTTTAGTATAAAATCCAAATCTTTTGTTGAACGTTCCAAATCCCAGTCCAATTCAACATCTCTATAATCATTAGCTTGAAAAGCACTCGTTACAACTACAAATCCGTGGCTTGCTAAATATTCACACAAAATGGTATTATCATTAAGTGTTCCCCCTAGTCCTGCATGATAAATTACAAGTGGAAATTTTTCATTTAATGGTACAGCATCTCGATAAACATTTATTGGTTGGTTGAGGTGATTTACGAATTTGGTTGTTCGTTCTTTATTCAATTTACTTTTGTAAAACATATATTCAATCGAATTTAATCGATTATACTCATTGATTCGGTCAACAAAGTTTTTCAATTTAGGGTCTTGCGTTTGAATTTTTATATAATCCAAATACATCATTTGCTTTTCTTCTTTAGACTTTTTTGTGGGATACCAAATCGTTGTAAAAATGGGTCTTGGGTCTTGATTTTTAGCACTCGTATCGATCGGATAACTTAAATTGTATGTCCTAGAAAAATCAAAATCAAACATGGTTTGGAATCCTACATCATAATCCCCTTTTTCAAGGTTTGGATACAACATAGTTTTTTGTAAGTTATTATTCTCTGAATGCTGACAAAAACCGTTAAGATTCAGAAAAATTGTTGCAATAATAAAATAAAGATTTTTCTTCATTACAATTTTGAGTTTATCATAAAATAGCCTTTGGTGAAGACTTGCAATATAATTCGACAACTGGATAAAAATCTAAATTCATACTTTAATCAATCTTTATCTCCCTCCCACTGCCCAACAACAGCTGTTGCTATTGAATTTCCGAGGACATTCGTTGCACTTCGAAACATGTCGCAAAAATGGTCAATTGGTAAAATTAAAGCCACACCCTCAATTGGAATATTGAACATTCCACATGTTGCTGCAACGACAACCAAACTTGCTCTTGGAACACCAGCGATTCCTTTGCTCGTTAACATCAAAACGATTAGCATAGTTAATTGTGTTCCCAAATCCAAATGAACACCATAGACTTGCGCAATGAAAATACTCGCAAATGTCATATACATCATACTTCCATCCAAATTGAAGGAATATCCAAGCGGCAACATGAACGAAACAATGCGATCTTTGATTCCAAAGCGCTCCAATTCCTCTGTTAATTTTGGGAAAACGGCTTCGCTGCTTGTTGTTCCAAAAGCAATCACCAACGGACTAACAATTCGTTTCAAAAGTATTTTCAAATGATTTCTCAAAAACAAATAACCGACAGCTAACAAAACAACCCAAAGCGAGGCTATTCCGACTAAAAATGAACTAAAAAACTTGGTGTAGGTAATCATTAAATCTGAAATGTCTTTTACGGCAAAAACTCCAGCAATTGCACCAAAAACGCCAATCGGAGCGAATTTCATGACGAAATTTACCATTTTTAGAATAACGTGTGATGTTTTGTCAAAAGCCGAAATAATTGGTTTTACATTATCACCGATTGATGCTGCTGCAAGTCCAAAGAATATTGAAAAAACCACAATTTGAAGAATCTCATTGGTTGCCATGGCTTCAAAGACGGACTTAGGAATAATATGCTCCACAAAATGTTGAATTGAGAAATCTTGGGTTTTATCAGTTACTTCATTGGCAGCGGATAAATCTACATCAGCCAAATTCAAACCGTAACCAGGTTTCAAAAAATTAACCCATAAAAGTCCAATAATCAACGAAATAAATGAAGCTGAAAAGAACCAAGCCAAAGCCTTCCCTCCTATTCGGCCAACTGTATTAATATCGCCAAGTTTGGCAATCCCCACAACCAATGTTGTGAAAACTAAAGGAGCAATAATCATTTGTACCAAGCGAATAAAAATTGTCGCTAAGATTTTAATATAGGAACTAAAATTTGCTGCCGTGGCTTCATCACATGTATTGTGTATAATTGCACCAAGAGTTGCACCTAAAACCATTGCAACTAAAATAAAAATGGTTAAATTACTATTCGTATTTCCTTGAACTTTTTTCGTCCTAAATTTCTTTAACATATTGTCCTTTTCAGTTATTATTTGGTGAAAATATAAAAAAGCAGAAATATAATCGTCAAAAAAGTAAGTGAACATTGTTGTTAAGGCTACCTTCCTCCAAGTTACATTTCGTATATTTGGACCTCAAACAATAACTATGGCTGTTTCACAAAAAGAATTAGAATTCAACTTTAACGAAGATCAAATGCGTTTGAAAATAAGTGCATTAGAACAAGAATTGGCAAAGATTTACGATGGCGGAGGCAAAAAACGCATCGAAAAACTTCATGAAAATGGAAAACTAACAGCCCGAGAACGAATTGAATTATTACTTGATCCCAATACGGAACGAATAGAAGTTGGAGCCCTCGCCGGATATGGAATGTATAAAGAACATGGCGGATGTCCTGCTGGAGGTGTTGTTGTTGTTATCGGCTATGTAAAAAAAAGACAATGCATCGTCGTGGCAAATGATGCTACAGTTAAAGCTGGTGCTTGGTTCCCGATTACAGGAAAAAAGAATTTACGGGCTCAAGAAATCGCCATGGAAAACAACTTGCCAATCATTTATTTGGTAGATTCAGCGGGTGTTTATTTACCAATGCAAGATGAAATTTTCCCAGACAAAGAAAACTTTGGACGCATTTTCCGAAACAATGCAATGATGAGTTCACGCGGAATTGTTCAAATTGCGGCAGTTATGGGGAGCTGTGTTGCTGGTGGCGCATATCTTCCGATTATGTCGGATGAATCATTGATTGTCAATAAAACTGGGACGATTTTCTTAGCCGGTTCCTACCTCGTTAAAGCAGCAATTGGTGAAAGCATTGACAACGAGACGCTTGGAGGAGCAACTACGCAAACTGAGGTTTCAGGTATCTGTGATTATAAAGTTGAAAATGATCAGGAGTGTCTAGCCACAATTCGCGACCTTATGGGGAGAATTGGCAAAAAAGAAAATGCCGGATTTAATCGTGAAACTCCAACCCTTCCTAAAGAAACGATTAAAAATATTTATGGTATTCTTCCTGCCGATCGTTCAAAACCATACAATACTAGGGAGATTTTAAAATGTTTAGTTGATGATTCTGAATTTACAGAATACAAACCAAGTTACGGAAAATCGATTATTACAGCTTATGCACGTATTGATGGCTGGAGTGTTGGGATTGTAGTGAACAACAAAGAGATTGTTAAAAACGCTAAAGGAGAAATGCAATTCGGTGGAGTAATTTACTCTGATTCAGCTGACAAAGCCGCACGATTCATTATGCTTTGTAATCAAAAAAATATTCCATTAATTTTCCTTCATGATGTAAGTGGTTTCATGGTCGGATCCAAAAGTGAGCAAGGTGGAATTATTAAAGACGGGGCGAAAATGGTAAATGCTATGTCAAATAGCGTCGTTCCGAAGTTTTCCATAGTAATGGGGAATTCTTACGGTGCAGGTAATTACGCCATGTGCGGAAAAGCGTATGATCCACGTCTGATTGTTGGATGGCCTACTGCGGAAATTGCTGTGATGTCGGGAGCCGCTGCGGCTAAAACACTTTTACAAATTGAAGTTGCCACACTAAAAGGAAAAGGAGAAGAAATTACACCTGAACGAGAAAAAGAGTTGTTTGATTCGATTAAAAGTCGTTACGACGAACAAATTTCACCTTACTACGCCGCTAGCCGATTATGGATTGACGCGATTATCAATCCTGTTGATACACGTAAATGGATTTCAATGGGAATTGAGATGGCTAACCATGCCCCAATCGATAAACGTTATAATGTTGGCGTATTGCAAACCTAATCGTCAGCAGAACTTTTCTTGCCGTTGAAATAAAAGGTATAAGCGAAGCCGACATTAAGAAAAGAAGCGGTTTTTGAAAATTCATCCATAGAGAATCCCATGTCAGAATCATAGCCAATTGTGCCTGGAGTGAAAGAATATCCATAAAACGGATATCCGACCGTTAATCGATAAGAGCAATTAACATCTGCGGTTAGAACAAAACCGATTGTAGGTTCAATAAACAAAGCTTCTGTTTGACGATAAAACATTCCTTTGGAACGAAGTAAATCACTGACTGCATAACTCTGCAAATATCCAAATTTACAGCCGATATCAGTTCCAAATCGCTCGGTCCAAAATTTTTCGTGACCTAATTTCAGAAAAGCGGCGCCCGTGTGAATTCCTCCAAAAACTTTCACAGGCATTCTAAATTCATTGATTGCAAAATAGGAATAATGAACCCCTAACCCAAAGGAAATTCCACTTTTTAAACTGTATTGATAATATGGAGATGCACTTACGAGCCCCTGCATAATCGATTTATAGGGTTTATTTACAAATGAATTTGGCAGACACAATTCAAACGTAAACGAATCGTCCGGATCAATTTTTTGAGCACTGATATTGTATGTTACTGAAAGAAGAACCAAAAAACCGAAAACTTTCCTCATTATCTTAACTGAATGTAAATTAGATTACTTTAAATCTTACAAATTTAAAACGTAAATCTTTGAAAATATTGCACAATTAAAATCAAGCGAAAACTACTTTTTGAATTTCTCAATTCCCTTCATTAAGAATGACTTGTAGCTTTGAATATCTGGAGTATAACCTATTGCCTCAGTCAAATCATTTCCTTCGTGATCAATTACAACATATAAAGGCTGTTGAAAGCTGTCATATTTTTCAATTTGCATTTCTGCCCATTTGTTACCAATATTTTTAATTTGACGCTTCGCAATTTCAGAATACCGTACTTCACTCGCTGGAAGCGGTGTGCGATCATCACAATACAAAGAAGCAATAACAAATTTCGTTTGAAGTAAAGGCCGAATTTCATCATTTGTCCAAACGGAAGATTCTGTTTTGCGGCAATTTTGACATGCATGACCGGTAAAATCCAATAGAATCGGCAAATTTTTGGCTTTCGCATATTCAGTTGCTTTGTTCAAATCGTGAAAAACCAGGATGGAACCATCTCCGACTGGATGCATTTCAGATATGTATTTCTCTGAAATTGAGTCCTTTGAAATTCCTGTTTCCAATCCACCATTGACATACCTAAAATTATCCTCTGAATGTGTTCTGGGAGGCGCGATTCCATCAATTAACTTCAATGGAGCTCCGAACATTCCAGGCAATAAATAAACTGCGAAAACCAACGCAAACAGTGCAAACATAAAACGGGTTACGCTTAATTTCTCAAGCGGTGAATCGTGTGAGAATCTAAGTTTTCCTAATAAATAAATTCCCATAATCAAAAAGAGAACAAACCAAATGGCTACGAACCACTCTCTTGAAAGAATTCCCCAATGGTAAGCTAAATCAACTGAGGACAAGAATTTCAACGCCAATGCCAATTCAACAAGACCCAAAACTACTTTAACTGAATTCAACCAACCACCCGATTGTGGCAACGAATTCAACCAACCCGGAAAAATAGCGAACAATGTAAATGGAATTGCTAAAGCTAACGAAAAACCAGTCATTCCAATTGCGGGAGTAAAATAGGAGCCTGAAGTAGCCGCTTCAACTAGTAGACTTCCAATTATTGGTCCTGTGCAAGAAAACGAAACCAAACCAAGTGTAAATGCCATAAAGAAAATCCCAAGATAACCTCCGCGATCCGCTTGTTGATCCATTTTATTCACCCAAGAACTAGGCAATTGTATTTCAAAAGCACCAAGAAAAGAAAATGCAAACAATACAAATATTCCAAAGAATATCAAGTTCATCCATACATTCGTTGATAAGTCATTTAACCCTAATGGTCCTGTGGCCGCCGTAAAAACCACTCCGAAGGTCACATAAATCAAAATAATTGAAGTACCATAAACTAACGCTTTAAATATCGCTTCTCTTCTGGATTTAGACTGCTTTGTAAAAAATGTGACAGTCATCGGAATCATCGGGAACATACATGGTGTCAACAAGGCAACCAGACCCGCTAGGAATCCCGCAATAAAAATGACAAAATTGGAATCTTTTTCTTTCTTTTTCGGTTCTTTCTTTTCCAAAGGTTTTGCAACGGTCTGTTTGGAATCAAGATTTGTATCAACGGATTGTGCATCGGCAGTATCCGCTGTTGCGACGTCCGTATTTTTTTCTGGAATAAAACCTTTAACCTTAATTTTATTTTCATAATCAAATGGTCCAACACACCCATCGGCGTTACAAAGTTGAAAGAAGTTTATCGCAAAATCCAAATTGAATTCATCTTTTGTCGAAACTTCAATTTGTTGCTTAAAAATTGCTTTCTTCTCAAAATAAAATGAGGTTCCGAGATCATCGACATGCTTGATTGGCTTTCCAATTTCAAATGGCTTCCCAACCAATTTATAGTTTGGAGACTTCTTAAATTCAAATTCTGGAACCAAACCAGTGCCATCGGCTTTTGATGGGTCATGTTTCAATGAAAAAATATGATAACCCTCAGTAATTTTTCCTGTAAAAACCAAATTTGCGTGTGAGTCATCGATCCTCTCAACGGTAAGTTGCCAATTGATAAAATCTTCCATTCCTTGAGAAAGAGAAACGAAAGTAAAAGCGATTGAAAATAAAAAGAATAAAAGACTCTTCATGGACTTATGGATTTATTTGAATTGAAAACGGAACATCGATCGGAGGAAGACACATTTTGTCGTCACAAACCATATAATTAACAACACCTTTCAACGTTGTCGTTTTTCTAATTTTAAAAGGAATTTCTACAATGTAAATGTTTTCGAACTGAAAAACGACCGCATCGAAATTAGGGTCAAAAAGTCGAACCGGTGTACCTTCTTCCCTTGGCTTTCCTTTTTGAATCGCATCGTTGTTTTTTTCGAATGTAAAGCTTACTGGAATGGGACCCGCATTCTTTTTCGTTCGCGTCGAATAGACGTGCCAATGAGGATCTATTCTTCCATATGCTACTACCTTTTTCATCGTATTATCATACTCAAAAGTCCAATTCACATGATTTTGAGCGAACGCGTAAAATTGAAAAAGTAAAAAAGCAAACGGAAAGAAGTACTTGAGCATATTAAATTTTAACTTCTAACAATCTGCTTATTGGAATCCAAACACCACCTTTAAGGCATATAAACTTAGTTCCAGCAGCCCAAATTGTAGTTTCAACGCGTTTAACACTTTCATCATCCTTGAAGTATATGGACACTTTTGTTCGATGAGAATTACCCAAAATGGTAGCTTTTTCAATTTGGTTTAGCAAGTCAGGATGTTGATCTACCGTTGACTTATCATTAAACTTTAATGAAGGAATTATTTCCTTTTCTATTAATGTAGCTTCCATTGTGATTTGATTAAGAATGATTGAAACGAATATAAACAAAAATTAGTTAAATGCAATTCTTTCTTTGCTTATTTTAATAAATTTTACCAATTGAGTCTTGCTTGAGCCGAAACAGATTGATCAACAAACACGTTATCGTCGAACAAGAACTTTCCATTGACAGCG
>JBILIY010000038.1:0-7812 GCA_044368815.1 Crocinitomicaceae bacterium | reverse complement strand
ATTCCTGAAGCAAAAATACCGACGATAAGAGCTACAATTCCTAGTAATGAATAAAGTAACAATTGCTTTGCTGGGTTTCCTTGACTTAATTTATCGGCTATTACAAGTAAAATCACGATTCCAAAATACGGATAAAACACTTCGATTTTCGCACCCGCAATTAAATTTACGAGAAGAAAAATTCCAAAAGCAGCAAAAGGAAGAATTACACCCATCATCGATTTCGCGCGTTCACTTAAATCAAAAACTCCCGCGGCTGAGGTCCAACGACCAATCATTAAACTTGCCCAAAACAAAGAAACGTAAGGAGCAAGTGCATTTTCGGGGGTTCCAAGCTTTTGTTTCATGAATTCTGGTAAATTACTCGCCGTCGCAACTTCAACCCCCACATATAGAAATATGGCAACCATTCCAAGCATCACTTGCGGATATCCAAGTGTTTCAATAATGCTAACTGATTTTTTCTCTGTTTGATCACCAATGTGGTCTGGCACTTTTGAAAATTTAAAAACTACCGCTGCAACTAAGAACGCTGCACCTAAAACTAAATAGGGTGTTTGAACCGCTTCCAAATTTAAAGTGGTATTTCCACTTGACATTCCACCGAAAATAGCGAAAGAAACGATAATCGGACCAATCGTAGTTCCCACGTTATTAATACCACCAGCCAAACTTAATCTGATATTTCCTTTTGAAGGATCTCCCATTTGTATTGCAAGCGGATTGGCAGCAATTTGTTGCAGTGAAAATCCAAGCCCTACTATGAACAACCCTGAAATAAGTAAAATGAATGAAGCGTTATTCGATGCAGGAATAAACAATAACGTCCCAATGGCTGAAATAACCAAACCAAGCGCCAGACCATTTCGATATCCAATAGCATTTAGAATATCTTTCTTCATCAGTCCTGAAATAACAAAATAGAGAATCGAACCTACCGTATAAGCGACATAAAAAGCAAATGAAATCAACTGTGATTCCAATTGCGATAAATCAAGCGCTTTTTTGAAAACAGGAATTAAGATATCATTGCTCGCAGCAACAAATCCCCAAAAAAAGAAGATACTTATCAGGGTAATTAAAGCTCCAACATTTTTTTTATAAGGTTCGTTGGCTCTTGCGTTTAATTGATTATCAAGGATGTTTTCGGCAGGTATTGGCATCGTTTTTTTATGCCAAGTTAGTGGAAATTTGACACTAAGCCATATTTTCTTTCTGTTGATTTAAACCATCCGTTATGGAAAACATCTTTTTAACTGTTTCTACAATGGCGTTTTTATCGAAACCACAATCTGCCCAAAGTTCTTCTTGAGTTCCGTGGTGAATGTATTCATCAGGAATTCCTAAACGAATAACCTGTGCTGAATAACCTTGATCTACCATGAATTCCAAAACGGCAGATCCAAATCCACCCATTACGCAACCGTCTTCGATTGTAATTACCTTTTTAAATTTGGTAAATACTTCGTGTAGCATTATTTCATCAATTGGCTTAACGAAACGCATGTCATAGTGCGCTGCAGAAACACCGAGTTGGTTTAGCTCGGCAATTGCTTCTTGCGCAAAATTTCCAGGGTGCCCAATTGTTAGTATGGCAACGTCGTTTCCACTTGTAACTTTTCTTCCTGTCCCTACTTTGATTTCACGAAACGGTGTTTTCCACTCTGTCATTACTCCATTTCCTCGAGGGTATCGAATGGAGAAAGGTCCTTGATTTTCAAGTTGAGCGGTATACATCAAGTTTCTAAGTTCTTCTTCGTTCATTGGTGCTGAAACGACCATATTCGGAATCATTCGCATGTAAGCTAAATCATAGGCTCCGTGGTGAGTTGCTCCGTCTGCGCCAACTAATCCGCCGCGATCCAAACAAAATACAACATTTAAATTTTGAAGCGCGACATCGTGCAGAACTTGGTCAAAAGCACGCTGCATAAACGAAGAATAGATGTTGCAATAAGGAACTAATCCTTGTGTAGCCAAACCTGCACTGAAAGTAACGGCGTGTTGCTCGGCAATTCCAACATCAAAACTACGATCAGGCATTGCTTGCATCATAATATTCAACGAACATCCCGATGGCATAGCAGGAGTGACTCCCATGATTTTATCGTTTTCCTCCGCTAATTCAACAATTGTGTGACCGAAAACATCTTGATACTTTGGGGGCTGCGGTGATTTTGGAACGATTTTTACGATCTCACCAGTTTCTTTATTGAAAACTCCGGGTGCATGCCATTTGGTTGGATTTCCTTCCTCCGAAAACTTGTATCCGGCACCTTTTCTAGTTAAGCAATGAAGAATTTTTGGTCCGGGAATGTCTTTTAAGTCCTCCAAAACTTTCGCCAATCCGATTACATCGTGTCCGTCAACCGGCCCGAAGTATCTGAAATTCAATGCTTCGAACAAATTACTTTGTTTCAACAAACTTCCTTTTAAGGCGTGGGAAACTTTTGATGCAATTGCTTGAGCATCAGGACCAAATTTAGAAACTTTACCAAGCAACTTCCAAACTTCATCTTTCACTTTGTTGTAGGTGTGAGATGTGGTAATGTCTGTTAGATATTCTTTTAATGCACCAACATTTGGGTCAATTGACATGCAGTTGTCATTCAAAATCACCAATAAATTGGCGTCTTTTTCAAATCCTGCGTGGTTCATTCCTTCGAAAGCCAAGCCTGCAGTCATCGCGCCATCACCAATAACGGCGATATGTTGTTTATTTGGATCGCCTTTGTAACGATTGGCAACAGCCATTCCCAATGCAGCCGATATAGAAGTGGATGAATGTCCTACACCAAATGTATCGTATTCACTTTCTGATCTTTTTGGAAAACCGGAGATTCCGCCTTTTAAACGATTCGTATGAAAACGCTCTCTTCGTCCTGTTAAGATTTTGTGGCCGTATGCTTGGTGACCAACATCCCAAACTAATTGATCTTCGGGTGTGTTAAAAACATAATGCAAAGCCACCGTTAATTCAACAACACCTAAGCTTGCTCCAAAATGACTATTTCCAATTTCAGAAATAACATCAACTATATAATCGCGAAGTTCCGTTGAAATTTGCGGTAAATCATCAATATTGAACTTTTCACGAAGATCTTTCGGGATTTCAATTTGAGATAAATGTGATCCTGCTTTATATTGCATAGGGTAAAGGTTGTTCAAAATTACACCAAACTAAATGATTCTAACATAAAAGACTGTAAATAGTTCATTTATTATACAAACAATTAACTTTTGATAAGTGCTTTTCTTTCAAGAAAATAGACTAACAATATGAACGACGCAATCAAAATATTATTGAAAAGTAAATTGAAAATAGTCGATGAGGTTTGAGCTAAATTCCCCACAAAAAATAACACCAATGAAACGCCAACATACAACCCAAACTTTTTCTGGTTGTAGGGAATTGGATAGAAACGCTGACCTAAAAAGTAGGATGCCATCATTTGTAAAAAGTAAACAATCAACGTTGCCCAAGCGCTTGCCAAATAACCATAAGTCGGAATAAATAATACGTTTATCAAAATGGTTGTAAGGGCTCCTCCTATTGCAATATAAGCTCCAAATTGAGTTTTTCCGCTTAATTTATACCAAACGCTTTGATTGTAGTATATTCCTAGAAATACATTCGCCATCAACAATATTGGAACTACTGATAATCCAGCCCAATAACTTTCGTTTTGAATGAAATGTTTGAAAATTTCTATGTTTAATGAAACCACTAGAAAAACCAAGCAAACCACCGCTATAAATAAGTTCATAACGTTTACATAGACTTTATTGCGATCTTCATTTTTCATTTGAGAAAAGAAGAACGGTTCCGCAGCATAGCGATAGGCTTGAAGAAGAATGGTAACGAGCATTGCCAATTTGTAACAAGCGCTATAAATTCCAACTTGCGCTACCGCTTCGTGAAATGAACTCGGGTTTTGTGGGTCGTAAATGATTTGCTTCAATAAAATGCGATCAAGCGTTTCATTGATAATTCCAGCGAAACCAGCAATCACCAAGGGTGCCGCATAAATCAACATTGTTTTCGCTAAAGTCCAATCAAAGACGAGTTTTATTCTACGAAATTGATTGTAAAGCAACAAGGGCTTGACAACCGATGCACAAAGGTTAGCGGCTAAAATAAAAAGCACACCTTCTTCCGGTCGAGTTTTATCAAATAGAACCAACATGAAAATCAAGTTCAAGATAATATTAATGCCAATGGATGTAAACTGAATGCCAGCAAATTGCATTGCTTTTTCTTCAGCTCTCAGTTTCGCTAATGGAAGCGCTGTGATTGCATCAATGCAGACAATTGCCCCGAGCAAAAGAATGTATTCGTTGTGTCCATCGAGAATTATCAGCCTCTCTATTTCGTTGTTGAACGTCAAAAGAACGGTGAAAAATAAAACGCAAACACCGGCAACTATGAAAAATGCATTCGAAAAAGTCGCGTCTTTATCTTCGTTATCCTGAATAAAACGAAAATAGGCTGTTTCCATACCAAAAGTCAGTAAAACAATCAAAAAAGCAACCCAAGCATAAAGTTCCGAAACGACACCATAATCGGCAGGATCTGCAAAAACATAAGTGTATAGCGGAACAAGCAAATAATTAAGTAAACGACCGATAATGGAGGAAAGTCCATAAACGGCAGTCTGACCCAATAAACGCTTGATGGGATTGGCCATTTACGCCCTGAAATTTGGTTTTCTTTTTTCTAGAAACGCGGTGGTTCCCTCTTTAAATTCAGATGTCCCGAAACATTTCCCAAATTCCTCAATTTCTTTTTCGTAGCCGTTTACTCCAACTTCAAAACCAGCATTTACTGAAGCAATTGCCGAACGAATTGCCATTGGAGAATTCGCTAAAATTTTCGTTGCGATTTCTTCGCATTTCGCCAAAAGTTCTGGCTGCTCAACAACATAATTCACCAATCCCCACTGCAATGCTTCTTCTGCCTTTATCATTCCAGCTGTGAAAATTAACTCATTCGCCTTGCCTTTTCCGATAAGCTGAGGCAATCTTTGAGTTCCTCCATAGCCCGGAATAACACCTAAAGAAACTTCAGGTAATCCCATTCGGGCATTGGATGATGCGACACGCAAATGAGCTGCCATTGCTAATTCCAAACCACCTCCAAGAGCAAAACCATTCACAGCAGCAATAACTGGAGTTCCAAGGTTTTCCAAGAAAGAAAAAAGTGTTTTTTGTCCATTCATTGCTAATTCACCTCCTTGCGAAATTGTAAAATCAGCAAATTCTTTAATGTCAGCTCCCGCAACAAAAGACTTTTCACCGCTTCCTGTAAGAATTATTACCCCCACATTTTTGTCTTCATCACCGGCTTTCAAGGCTTCATGAAGTTCTGAAATTGTTTCTTTGTTAAGTGCATTTAGTTGTGCAGGGCGATTAATAGTTATGGTGCGAATTTGATTTTTGTCTTCGACTAGTAAATTATTGAACATAATCTGAATTTTTGAGGCTAAAGATAGTCACATTGACAAAGTCGCGCGAAAATTTGACTGAAAATAATCATCAGCAAGTATCGACTTGTATTTCTTTGTAATTTTGCATTGTATGTCAGAGGAAGGGATTCTTAAACCGTCGAAGTTTAAAATTTACTTGGTTTTTACCAAGTTTCGACTTTCGTTTTTAGTCATTCTTTCGGCTCTTTCCGGTTATTTGTTTGCAGGAGGGAACGACGGATTTGAGATTTTTTGTCTTTTAATTGGAGGAACGTTAGTCACCGCCGCATCCAATGGCGCTAATCAAATATGGGAGCGCGACTTGGATATAATTATGAAACGAACAAAAAATCGTCCACTACCTCAAAAGTGGATGTCTTTGAATGAAGCGTATTTGATTTGTATTATTTCATTAATTGTTGGTTCCTATTTACTTTATTTAATCAATTTAAAAAGTGCTTTACTCGGGCTTTTAGCCTTTGTTACTTATGTTTTCTGCTACACACCGATGAAACGCATTAGCCCTTGGGCGGTTTTTGTTGGCGCTTTTCCAGGAGCGATTCCACCATTTTTGGGGGCAATTGCGGCAACAAATCAATTTGGTTTTTTACCTGGTGTTTTATTCTTCGTTCAGTTCACTTGGCAATTCCCTCACTTTTGGGCGATTGCTTGGGTCTTGTATGAGGATTACAAATCGGCAGGTTTTTCATTACTCCCTTCAAAAACTGGAAAGTCGAAGCAATCTGCGTTTCAAATTATGGTTTATTCGTTGGCGCTCATTCCTTTTAGTCTTGTTCCTTGGTTATTGGGTTGGACGGGGAACATTACTTTGGTAGTAGCATCTGCACTTGGCATCGGATTTTTCCTTTATTCCTATCGTCTTTTTACAAGTTGTGAAACTGCGGATGCGCGTAAACTTATGTTTGCTTCGTTTGTTTATCTTCCAATCATACAATTTGTATATGTGTTTGATAGAAACACAGAAGTTATTAATGAACTAATGAAATAATTTTAACTATGAACTACGAAAAAGAACTTAGTCCGGAGGTTCGTGAGAAAATGAAGAAGAACCTCGTTTACGTTGGGATTTTCTCAATCATAATGCTTTTTGCTGGTTTTACTTCGGCATACATTGTCATGATGGGAGATTCATTTTGGTTAAAATATCCAATGCCAACTGGTTTTTGGTTGAGCAGTGCGTCAATTGCGTTAAGTAGTTTGACGTTCATTTTGGCAATTAGAGCGATCAAAAAGGGCAATCAAAGTCAATTGAAAATGTTTATGTCCGCGACAGTTCTGTTTGGACTTCTTTTTGTTTTTTTTCAATTTAGAGGCTACAACGAATTAATTTCTAAGGGAATTAATCCAGTTAACAATCACATTCTAGTAACAGATGGCCGATACGGAGACTATTTTGAAGTTCGATACAAAGGGAATTTAATTCAGGTCGATGGAAATAAATATTTGATCAGAGGCAGGGAAATGACAGAAAGTGAATTTTCTGAATATCAGGAATTCATGAAGCAATTCGAAAAGGTTAGGCAAGATAAACCGATTACACTTAAAAATCTGAATCCTAATTTTGAATTGATTTTTCAGTCCGAACCTCTTTTGATTAAAAATAAACGGCTTTATAAAAATGATTCCACTCAACTTGATTATTCTGATGAAATTAGATTGAATTATTTGGCATTCCACGCTCGAGATAAACGGGGCGATTTCTTTATTCGTGGTCAAATAGGGGAAGATTTTCACTTATATTTTAAAGGTAAAGAATTGAAATATAAGGAACGAAATTTAGTTTATAACGGCCGAGTATTGGAGCCTTATTTACAAATTAAAGCTATGGAAACTGCAGATACGGCTTCAAGTTTTCTGTATATCATTTCGTTTTTGCACATCCTTCATGTTGTTGTTGCTTTAATTTATTTGCTTCGACTCACAATCTATTCATTTTCAGGTAAATTCACTGCTTCCGAAAACTTATCACTACGCGTCGGTGGAATATTCTGGCACTTTTTAGGGCTTTTATGGGCCTACCTATTAATTTTCCTAATTTTTATTCATTAATTGCAAAAAAAATATAAATTAGCGAAAAAATAATGTAATATTGTCGTTTGAAAGGAGTGTAATATCAAGACCATGTTAAAAACTTGTAATTGTTCCGATTACTCTACAGGACCAAAAGAAGTAGGAATACCTGTAAGATGTATTAAAAACTAAAATTTTTTGTGATGAAAATATTTTTAATAGTTGCTCTTATACTAGCTCTTACTATAGGAACTGGGTTTTTATTTCTATATGGATTTGAAACCATTGCAAACTACATTCCAGTGCCCGTTTCTGT
>JBILIY010000037.1:0-7856 GCA_044368815.1 Crocinitomicaceae bacterium | reverse complement strand
GAAATACGTTTATATGATCCCATGCGATTCCACTAATGATTGCAATATTCGGTTTATATAAGTGAAATTTTGGTCTTCGATCAATTGGTGAACTAAGATATTCATCTCCTTCCAAAATCATTATTTTAGCGTCTTCACTTAATTTAACCATGCAATCATAACCTTCTAGTTGAGCACCAACCATGTAGTCGACATTCAGCCCAATTTTATTAATAGCATGAAGGAGCATTGAAGTGATAGTGGTTTTACCATGGCTTCCACCAATAACGACCCTAATTTTATTTTTACTTTGTTCGTATAGGTAATCCGGATATGAAAAAACAGGAATGTTTAATTTTTTCGCTTTTTGCAATTCGGGATTATCTTCTCTTGCATGCATTCCCAATATTACTGCATCCAATTCAGAATGGATTAGATCAGCGTTCCAACCAATAATTTCGGGTAATATTCTTTGTTTTTCCAATCGAGTTTTGGAGGGCTCAAAAATTTCATCATCTGATCCAGTAACATTGTAACCTTTTCTGCTAAGAGCAATTGCTAAATTGTGCATTGCACTTCCTCCAATCGCAATAAAATGAACGTTCATAAAACCATTTTTAACGAAAATAGTTGAATGAGAAATTGAAAATAAAAATTTAGAAAGAAATTACTGACAATGGAATATCGATTACTTTTCAATCACATTAATTCCTGTTGACTCGTTGGCCCAAATATATTCAGTTATCGGCGAGCCATTTTTTGTAAAACTATTGTTGCCTGATTCATTCGTAGTTTGCTCATAAACAACCCCATATCCGTTTTTGTCAACAACAACTCGTCTGGTAATTATTGTTGTTACAAATCCTTCCTTATTCTTAATTTTATAGACCCGCTCTGTCATTTTGTTTTTATCAAAGGGAACTCCATTTTCATCAGCAAGATTATTTGCTGCAAATTTATCTTCTTTTTGATAGTCCTTCTTTTTTTGAAGTTCCTTGCTCTTATTCTCACTTGTAGCAGCATTTAATGAATCTTGTTTGTATCTTATATATTCTGTATCTGTTTTTGTTTTTTGAAGGGTTTCAGCCAATTCCTCGTTTTGATTTTTGATGTTAATTGCTTTTAGTTCAATTGTATTTTTCGTTTCTTGAACACGAGCCATGTCATATTCAATATTTTTCTCCTTTTCAATCAATTTTGCAGAAGAAAGGGAATCCGTTTGATTCTTCCAATCTTTAATTTGATTGCTTCGAACTTCATTTTGTTTCAGATTTTCCTGTTGTTTTTCGTACAAGTTGGTTTCCAATTTTTGTTTCTGTTCATTTAAATTTTCTTGCAATTGCTCCGGAACTTTACTTTGTTCTAATGCTTTTAAATCAATTTCAGTTTTTTTATCCTGAATGATCTTCATCTCATCTTCTTGCCTTGAGGCATTCAATTTTCTATTAAAATAAGCTTCATTGTCGATTTCGTTTTTTAAATCGGTCATTTTTTCAAGAGGAGCCTCTTTTTTTGCCTCAATGTTTTCGGCTAACTCATTGATAGCGTCATTAGGATTGCCAGTAATCAGTTCACCTGGAGCCTTTAGGCGATTCCCAACTTTTGCAACAGTATTTGTTTGAGTCGTGTTGGGAGTGTTATTTTTAGGCTTTAAAATATTTTCCAATGAATCAATACTTTTATTCAATTTGGAAAGTTCAGATGGAGGAGCAATGGTTCCTAATTTTGTCGCATAATTAACTGTGGATTTCAGTTTAGACAAACCTGATTCATTGTTTTTTTTGCTTGTAACCTCTTTATAAGCTTCAGTTTTTTGTTTGTAAAAGTCTTTCATTTTAATGATGTTCTCGCTAAGCAGTTTTACTTCAGGATCATTCATACGACTTTTCATTGGATCTCCTTTCAAAATCTTCTCTGCTTCGCCATAAAACGCTGGGCCTTTTTCGAAATTATCTTGGGCTTTTTTAAGTTGTTTCTTAAATTCTTCTCCTTCGAGGTTCTTTTTATCCAAAACGGATTTGGCGCCTTGCTGACTAATAGTAGAATATTTATCAATTAATGGTTGATTGGATAATTTAGGGATATTTTGATCGATTGCTTTGTACGTTTTGATGGCATCATCATATTTTTTATCCTTCAGAAGAGCAGCAGCATTTTTAATATCTTTGTTAATCTCTGTTTCTAACAAAATATCGGATTGGATTGCCTTAATTGTATTAATTTCTTTATTTAAATCATCTTTTTTATTCGGAATCAGTAAAATTGCCTGTTGAAGTTTATTGATAGCTTCATCGTATTTTTTTTGAGTTTTAAATGTGTTAGCTTGACCGATTAGCCTATCCGCTTCTGCTTTGTTTTTCTTATCAAGTTCTTGTTGATTTTTTAAAGATGTAATTTTAGCCAATTGACCTGTGGCGTAAGAGTCACTGGGAAAAACATTCAGCATTTCCTTGTAGTTTTTTTCGGCGTTTGCAAGATCCCCATTACTTAGGGAGGTGTCTGCAAGCAATTTTTTAGAATTGTAATTGGCTTTTTTTGTTTCTTCTTCTTGTATTTTTTTTATGGTTCCTAAAACGATGTCTTTTTTTACTCGTATTGTAGAATCGTTAGGTGTAGCTACAATAGCAGAATCATAATAGGCTACTGATTTTTCAAACTGTCTGTTTTTGTTAGCAATATCTCCTCTTGAAACATAGTTTTTGGAAGTACCAATGTTTTTCACTTTAGCGTATTCGTCGGTTACTTTTTTGTCGACTTCCGACTTGTATTTTTGATCAGGTTCCGCCATAAATGTCTTTTGATTCCAAGTGAATTTTTCGGCATAATCTGTTTTTGTGAAGTTTAAGTTTGCTCCTTCACGATTTTCAAACAATTCCACTGTTAATTCTTCCAAAATTTGAAGCGTTGTCGATTTTCCATTTGAAACCTTTAAAGTTTTCATATCAAATAGAACTTTTTTCGAGGCATAACCTGGTTTTGATACTAGTAAATCTATTGGCTGATCAATTGATATAAAACCGCTTATTGCATAGGTGCCAACCTCATCTGAAATCGCTTTGGAAATAGTTTTTCCATTTTGCATCATGTACAAGGTCGCACCAAAAAGTTTTTCTGAAGTACTAAAATTTGTGACTTTGCCTACTACTGATATCGTTACTTTGTTTTGTCCAAATAGTAAGTTTGCAACAAACAGAAATAAAAATGAGGCAATTAAATGTTTCATAATCTAATAATTTCAGGCACTGCTTGGATGTTCTACGATACTTTAACGTAATAACTTAATTTTGTTGCAGTATTTGCAAATTTCACAAAAAAACGCGAACAAAAAAATGCTTTCATTCAATGATTTAAGTTTTTGGGAAAAGTCAACCTATTTTAACGGAAACGACTTTGTTATTATTGGTTCCGGAATAGTTGGACTTTCTACTTCCATATTTTTAAAAAACAAATTTCCTCATTCTAAAGTATTAATCTTGGAGCGAGGATATCTGCCGACTGGAGCAAGCACTAAAAATGCTGGTTTTGCTTGTTTTGGAAGTCCAACGGAGTTATACGATGACTTAAAAACGATTCCTGAAAACAAGGTTTGGGATACATTTGAAATGCGTTATGAAGGATTGAGGACGCTCTTTGATTTAATAGATCCCAAAAAGGTTGATTACGAAAATTGCGCTTCTTGGGATTTGATCGAGAATCCAAATTTGGATATTCCATCAGAATTTCTAGATTATTTAAATGAAAATGCTAGACGGATTACGAAAAATCAATTGGTTTATTCGGAAGACAATTCAATAATTGAACGATTTCGTTTTTCGAACATTCATTCCGCATACAAGAATTGCCTTGAAGGCAGCTTAAATACGGGTAAATTAATTCAAGAGCTTTACAAAAAAGCAATTGCAAGTGATGTTAACGTATTATTTGGAATTGAACTTTTGGACCATCAAATAACCGCTAACAATGTAGTATTAGAAACAAAATATGGGGAAATTTCATCAAGTAATTTGATAATTTGCACGAATGGGTTTGCCAAGAAATTTATCGGCGATCGAGTTAATCCCGCTAGAGCGCAGGTATTGATTACAAAACCGATTCCTAACTTAAGAATTAATGGGACATTCCATTTAGATCGTGGTTATTATTACTTTCGAAATATAGGTGAAAGAATTCTGTTAGGAGGGGGAAGAAATCTTGATTTTAAAGGTGAAACAACTGAGGAAGTGAAAACAACGCAATTGATTCAAAATAAATTAATCGAATTATTGCAAAATACGATATTAACCAATCAGGATTTTGAAATCGATTATTCGTGGGCAGGTGTAATGGGGGTAGGTTGTGAAAAGGTACCAATTATAGAAAAAATGAACAACCGAGTGGCTATAGGTGTTAGAATGGGTGGAATGGGGGTTGCCATTGGTTCCGATGTTGGAAAAAAACTTGCAAATTTGTTTTGAGTGGAAAATAAAAAAGACTTTATAAATCCGATAGACGCGGATAAAATAACGGAAAATCCGCATTCCTTGGAATATGGTCACCACGCCGGAAGTGCGCTGATTAAGCCAGAGGATCAGGGGAAATTGAAGAGTCGTGCGCTCAATGCGATGGAGCACCAGACCGACATGCAATTGAGTCAAATTTATGAGCAAATGAAATTATTGGCTGACCAAGCTAAAAAGCTCAATGATAGAAAATCCATTTCTGAATTTATTTACCAAGCAGAAATTCGTTTTGAACCTTTCATTAATCATACATATCATCTATACAAAAAGTCAAACGGAACTTATCTTCTTTCACTCATTGGTCCAAATCAATGGGGTAGGTCAGGAGCGGAATTGCAATTTATGGCTACCGTTAAATTATTAGCCGATCACACTTGGGATATTTTGGATCAAAGTCCCGATTTGGAATTATAAAAAAAGGCTGATCGATTTGACCAGCCTAATTCATTTAACAAAACTAAAACGACTACTGTTTTATAAATTTAGTTTGAATCCCATTTACAGAAACAAAATACGTTCCTGAAGCTAGATTCGATACATTAATTTCATCCGACTCTGAATTAATCAATGTTTTTCCTGATAAATCGAGAATTGAAACAATAGCTCCGTCGGCGTTTAGAATAGTTACTATATTATTCGCAGGATTAGGATAAACGGAAATTGTTTTAGATAATTCATTAATTCCAGCTGATCCAGGACGCACGTCAAAAACAATCGTTCCAGGAGAAGTGCCAACATTGAAATTTGTTATTTCATTGTTGTTCGCATCAAACACATATACTTTTCCAAATGAGAAGAAATCCGTTTCACTCGTGAATAAGTTTCCTGAAACAGGTTCTTGTGCCAATTCATAATAATTCAACGAATGACCGTTTACTGGACCAACAACATTCATTAAATTGATGTCAAACTCATTTAAGGTTGTTTCCATTGAAATTTGGTAAACCAATTTGTTGTCTCGTAAGGCAGAGGTACCACAACCTGTTGAAGCAGCCGCTATATTTACTGTTGAGTTTGAAGTTCCATCAAGTGCGATTTTTGAAACAGAGGCACCAGACCAATCTTTGTTGTTTACAGAATATAGAAATGAACCAACTTTAACTAGGTTATCAGGATTTTTCCCATCTGCTCCTAAATCGATTTCATTTCCGTATGATAACGCATTTAAATCCAATTTACCTATAATACCTTTTTCATTTCCCCATTCGTAACCGTTGTTAACAGCAATATATGCCGATGAGCCGTCAATTACGATATTTTGAGTCGCCCATTTCGGACCTTGGATTGTATCAATTGCCACGATTAATGTCATTGTTGATGCGTCATAAACGTGTAAATAAGAATCGTAAGTTGTCAAATATTCACCACGAGTTGCTACAAGCTTATTTTGATAGAATCCAAGGTTTCTTACACCAGGGCAAGCAACTGAAAAAATTTCCTGGTGCGTGTTTAGATCCATTTTGAAAATTTTCGAATCCGCCGCTACGTAATAAAAGTTTCCATCTATAATCAAATCTGAAGCAAAGCGCATTCCTTCCAATGTGTCAACCACTGAATAGGATTGTGAAATCGGATCATATTTTCCGATAGTAACAGGCTCAAGAATTTGATTGGTTTGATAATCAAAATAGCCCTCATTTAAAATGATAGCTTGGTGCAAATAATTTTGTGCTTGTGAATGCAAGCTTAGGAATAATCCTACTGATAGTAATACCTTTTTCATTCGTTCTGTTTTTAAACGGTTAATAAATAAACTAAAAACAAGAAGATGAAAAAAGAAGGAAACGAACGGGTGCAACTCAACCCATTAACGAGTCCGACTTTATTCTGAAGTCTTCTCTCTGCTCTAAGGCAAGTCTTCTGGCTCACACCAACGCTGGTTACCTTCCCGTTTTCACAGTGGTCATCAACCGCTTACAGTGTTTACAGCTGCAGATACAGCTCCGGATTCACACCGGATTCCTTTTTAATTTCGTAAAGACGAAAACCAAAGAACAGCACAAAAGTATTAAATAATTGGACAACTATAGATTTTATTTAGTCTGACTTGATATGAAAAGTTTATAAACTAAAAAAGCCACCCGAAGATGGCTTTAAAATTTGAAAAATATAGTTTAGGACAAAACTTCTTTTACTTTGTCAGCAGCTTCTTGAAGCAATACAGCTGAATGCACATTAAGTCCTGATTCATCGATTAAACGTTTTGCTTCCACGGCATTTGTACCTTGAAGTCGCACGATAATTGGAACTGGAATTTCACCGATGTTTTTGTAAGCGTCAACAATTCCTTGAGCAACACGGTCACATCGAACAATTCCACCAAAAATATTGATTAAAATAGCTTTCACATTTGGATCTTTCAAAATAATGTGGAATGCCTTTTCAACACGCTCAGCATTGGCAGTTCCTCCAACATCCAAGAAGTTTGCGGGATTACCACCTGATAATTTAATGATATCCATCGTTGCCATTGCTAGACCAGCACCATTAACCATACACCCAACATTTCCATCCAATTTAACGAAGTTTAATCCTGCTTCATCTGCTTCAACTTCTGTTGGATCTTCTTCCGTTTTATCACGCATTGCAGCATAATCTGGGTGACGGAAAAGTCCGTTTCCGTCCAATGTTACTTTTGCATCAACAGCAATAATTTTGTCGTCCGATGTTTTAAATAATGGATTTATTTCGAACATGGATGCGTCAATTCCTTCGTAAGCTTTGTAAAGAGACGCAACAAATTTTGTCATTTGTTTGAATGCTTCACCAGACAATCCTAAGTTAAAAGCGATTTTTCTGGTTTGAAAACCTTGAAGTCCAACACGCGGATCAACAACCTCTCTATAAATTTTTTCTGGTGTATGTTCAGCTACGTGCTCTATGTCCATTCCACCTTCAGTCGAATAAACAATTACGTTTCTGCCTTTTTCGCGATCCAAAAGAACTGACATGTAAAATTCCTTAACTTCTGTTGGGCCAGGATAATATACATCCTGAGCGATAAGCACTTTACTTACTTTCTTACCTTTTCCGTTCGTTTGTAAGGTTACCAAATGTCCTCCCAAAATTCCTTTAACCTTGTCTTCTACTTCGTTTATTCCCTTTGCAAGAACAACTCCGTTTGAACCGGTCTCTTCAACTTTACCTTTACCACGACCACCAGCGTGAATTTGGGCTTTCACTACATACCAGCTTGTTCCAGTTTGTTCCGTCAGTTTTTTTGCTGCTTCAACAGCGTCCTCAACTCGGTCAACCACAATTCCTTCTTGGATTGCAACACCATAGCTTTTTAAAATCGATTTTCCTTGATATTCGTGTAAATTCATCGTTGAAATTTTGAGTTGTAAAAGTAATTTTTTTTCCTTTTCAAAAGTTGTC
>JBILIY010000058.1:0-6807 GCA_044368815.1 Crocinitomicaceae bacterium | reverse complement strand
TTACAGCTTGACTTGGAGATTCTAATCCAATTAACTTCAATTTTGACTTTCGATCTGGAGTCCAAAATTCCTTGAATTCAGCAGCCATTCTACCCACAAAAAGTTCCTCATCCGTATCGTAAAACATTTTATATGTGTCTGGGATAAACAAAGCTGGAAGTTGCTCAGCCGTGAAACCCAATCGATTAAGCGTGTTCCCATCCATTAAAAAATCAACTAATCGAGCGCTATCCAACGCCAAAATCTTCGATAATTTCCCCGACATTTGATAGATATCACGGCAATTGGTAAACGTTACCTCTACTTCGAGTTCTGCATTTCCGTTACCGTTGGCATTGATGGTGAACCCATTTAACAGCGCACGAAAACTTGTTCCGGATTCAATTAGATATTTTCCGAGGGCAATTTTATCTTTATTTAATCCTTTGTACTCGCCAACGGAAATAAACCCTTTTGTATCGTCAATGATCCCTTGATTTTTCAATTGATTCGCCAATTCATTCAAATCAACAGGTTCTTTGATGTAAAATTCCGTTGGAGAATTGTTAACACTTTTTGCATTTCCCGCAAGAAACAACATGATCTTAGGAGCCGCGATTGCGATTAAAACGAGGGAAAGAACAATCCCACCAATAATTACATTTCTTTTAGACATAATTGATAACTTATTTCGTCAATTCTTTTTCCTTTATATTTCAACCAATTTTTTCTAACTCCAACGCGTGTAAATCCAACTTGTTCAAATAGAGAGATACTTCTTTCATTGTCCCCGTGAATAGTACACTGCAAATTAGTTAAATCCAAAATATCTCGAGCGTATTCCGAAATTAGACTTAAACTTTCGGAAGCAAAACCTTTTCTTCTTTCTGACTCCTCTGCAATCATTATTCCTATTGTGGCATATCCATGCTTGAAGTTTACGTCATATAAATCGATTGTTCCAATTGGCATTTCATTTTCGTTCAAGCAAATTATAAATCGAATTTCACCTGAATTTCGGATGTTTGATTGCTGTTCAATTAATTGATGAATGGAATGCATTGAAAATGGAACTTCGGTGTTTGAAACTTTCCAATTGTCAGGGTTGTTTTCCCAAATAAAAAGTTTGGCGGCATCATCCACTTCAACAACTCTTAAATAAATGGAATCACCTCTAAACATACTTTAGTTTTTCCAATCTCAATATTATTTGTTCCGTTGTGTAGTGAGGTATTCCTTTATATGTTCCGTCCAAATTTAAGCCAAATACTTTATTCAATAGTTTTTTTTCCTCAAGAATATCTAAAAGATCTTTTAATCGTTCAATCCGCTCATCGGGAAGAAGTAATTCTTTAATTGGAACCAAACAGCTGCTATCTAGATTTTGCGCCCAATGAAATTGTTTATATTTATTTGCAACAACGTCTAAAAAGATATCTGATTTTAATTCAATCGCAATGGTTAAAATTTTCTTTGAATTTAAAATCTTAAGTAATTTGACCGTAGGAAGAAATTCATCCTTTCCTCGAACTTTTAAACTAAAAAAATATCCATCTACAGAAATTCCAATATGTGGAGGGATTTTATTCGCGTGAAGTATCCAAAGAAGCGTTTTTTGATGATTTACGTTCTCAAAATTTGGATCTATAAAATCAAATTCAAAATCACACTTCAATGATTCCATCGTATACTTTTGTAGCAGGTCCTATTAAATAAATGTTTGAATAACCTCCTTGATTGTCTCGTTCAAATTGAACTGATAATTCACCGCCTTTTACTTTAACAAAAACTTCATTCAAGGCTTTAGGAGAGATAAAATCCCATAGTAAAGCACAAGCAGTCGCACCAGTGCCACAAGAAAGTGTTTCATCTTCGACTCCTCTTTCATAGGTTGCAATTGCAATGTGATTTGAATCAATCTCTTTCAATACATTTACATTAATACCTTTTTCTTTGTATGTCTCCGAAAAGCGAATGGATCGTCCTAACGAAATAACGTGTTTTGAAGAAATATCGTCTGATAATTCAATATAGTGCGGCGATCCCGTGTAAAGTTCAAAAGCTTCTCCTTTTTTATCAATTTCATGAACATCAATCATTTTCAATTTCACAGAATTTCCGACAATTGAAGCTTCGTGAAGACCATCTATTGCTTCAAATTCAATAGTTTGCGTTAAATCAATTCCAATCTCATTAGCGAAATGAACCGCACATCTTGCTCCATTTCCACAAAAACTTTGACTTCCATCAGCGTTGTAATAATCCATATAAAAAGCTGCGTTTCCAGAAGTATTAATTTTTATTAGACCATCAGCCCCCACACCAAACCTTCTCTTGCAAATTCGTTGAATTTCATCTAAAGTCAAACGGTTATAAGTCCCATCGAGATTGTTCAACAACAAGAAGTCATTTCCTGTCCCTTCGTATTTCGTGAATTTAATTTGCATAATTAGCACAAAAGTAAAACATATTGGGATAATTAAATGCTTAACAATCTTTAACGGCATTTAAGAAATTTTTATTAGACTTTGCGTTAAAATTGCATGAATTAAAATGTTAAGCGCTATGAATTATCTATCTTATTTGAAAATTTTTGGTGTCGGTATCCTTGGTGGCACTCTTCCTTTGGCAACTTTTGTTGTAATGAATACAAGTCAAACTAAACTCTCTGACCAAGTTATTGATGGAAACCGGTTAAATGCTTTACCAGCAAGTTTCTCTGGTATTGATCCCAATGTGGACTTTACAGCGGCATCTGAGAATACAATCAATTCGGTAGTTCACGTGACAACCAAAGTGGTTCAAACAACCTTTCAACGCGATATATTTCAAGAATTTTTTTATGGTCCTGGTGCAGGTGGTCGCGAATACAAACAGTATGGTGCAGGTGCAGGATCAGGGGTTATTGTTTCATCAGAAGGATATATCGTTACCAACAACCACGTAATCGAAAACGCGAGTGAAATTGAGGTAATTTTGAATGATAATTCGAAATACACAGCAAAAGTCGTTGGTGCCGATCCTGCAACGGACATCGCGGTATTGAAAATAGAAGGTAGCGGTTTTCAACCAATTCCACTTGGGAACAGCGACGATTTGAAAATCGGTGAATGGGTATTAGCAGTAGGAAATCCATTCAATTTAACTTCAACGGTAACCGCAGGAATCGTTTCAGCAAAAGCTAGAAACATAAATTTATTAAGCGAAAGAACCGGAAAAGAAATAGTTCCTATTGAATCATTTATACAAACAGATGCTGCCGTAAATCCAGGAAACAGTGGTGGTGCGCTTGTGAACACACGTGGAGAATTAGTCGGTATTAATACTGCGATTGCCTCACAAACGGGAAGTTACAGTGGATATTCATTTGCAGTGCCTGTGAATTTAGTCCAAAAAGTAATGCGTGATTTAATTGATTATGGAATCGTTCAGAGAGGTTATTTAGGTGTTCAAATCTCAGATATTTCACAAGAAATTAAAGAGAAAAATAAACTACCAAACCTGAAGGGAGTTTTCGTTGCAAAAGTAATAGAGGATGGAAGTGCAGATAAAGCTGGACTAAAAGATGGAGATGTTATTCTAAAAATTGGAAATAAGGAAGTTAACTCAGTTGCTTCCTTGCAAGAAGAAATTGGAAAACGACGTCCAGGAGACAAAGTAAGCATAACCATTCGTCAAAAAGACGGGGATGAAGTTATAAAGGAACTTGTTTTGCGTAACAAAGAAGGAGAGACGTCGTTAGTATCCAAAGAAGAAATAGCAAAGAATGTAGCGTTAGGAGCAACATTTACCGAATTAACCGCAAAAGAAAAAAAAGAGTTGAATATTTCGTACGGTGTTAAAATTAAAACGTTGGCAGCAGGTAAACTAAAATCATTAGGTTTATCCGAAGGAACCATCATCACAAAAATAAACAACGAACCGATCGAAACAGTAGAACAACTGTCCACGAAATTGAATGGAATGAACCGTGGTATTCTTCTCGAAATTATGTCGGAAAGCGGCAAAAGAGATTATGTTGGATTTGGACTTTGATATCCAAAAAAAGGCATAGTTTTTGGTGTAAATGGAGCGCTGAAAAAAAATTAAAAAAAGTGGAAAAAAAATTTTTCAGTTCGTTATTTTTGACGTTACTTTGCTCCCTATTTCTTTAGATTTATTTATTAATTTTTTAACAGTAAGGTAAACTCAGAATGAGACAACTAAAAATCACCAAATCAATCACAAATCGTGAAAGTCAATCTTTAGACAAATATCTTCAGGACATTGGTCGTGAAGAACTAATAACCGCGGAGGAAGAAGTAGATTTAGCAAGAAAAATCAAGGCGGGCGACCAGAAAGCCCTTGAAAAACTAACGCGTGCCAATCTGCGTTTCGTAGTTTCCGTTGCGAAGCAATACCAAAATCAGGGATTAACCCTTCCTGACCTTATTAATGAAGGAAATTTAGGCTTGATCAAGGCCGCACAAAAATTTGATGAAACTAGAGGTTTTAAATTCATTTCATATGCTGTTTGGTGGATTCGTCAATCGATCCTTCAAGCTTTGGCGGAGCAAGCAAGAATCGTTCGTCTTCCATTGAATCAAGTAGGATCGTTGAATAAAATTAATAAAGCGTTTTCTCGACTTGAGCAAGAATATGAAAGACCACCTTCAGCTGAAGAATTAGCGGAGGCTCTAGAAGTTCCAGAAGATAAAATCAAGGAAAGTTTAAATGTATCTGGTAGACACGTTTCAATGGATGCTCCTTTAACAACCAATGAGGATGGAGGAACACTGATGGATGTGATGGCGAACAATGACGCCCCAAAAACAGATCACGTGTTGATGGCAGAGTCGCTACAAAAAGAAATAGAACGTTCGTTAAGTACATTAACAGATAAAGAACGAGAAATTATTCGTTTGTTCTTTGGAATTGGAATGAATCATGGATTAACACTCGAAGAAATAGGAGCTAAATTTAATTTAACTCGTGAACGAGTTCGTCAAATCAAAGAAAAAGCGATTCGAAGGTTACGACATACCTCGCGAAATAAACTTCTAAAATCCTATCTAGGATAATAAACACGGCGAAAGGCTATCGGTAAAGAACCGGTAGCCTTTTTTGCTTCTTACTTTTGCAAACTTTAAATTAATCAATATAATGGAATCAGCAATAGGCTACGAGAAAGAATTGAAGTCACACATTGAACAAGAACGTGCGGCGGTAAAACTTCAAAGCAAAGTCGGAGAGTTACTTTACGACAAAGGAATTGAACTTGTATTATTTAGACACCATTTAACGGATGTTACAATTTCCGAGATTCTAAATCTGCATGAATACGCTGAACAAGTAGTAAACAAACCTATCGATGTTTTTACTACGTCTGAATTAGCTGAAATAATTACAACACTTGACATTCCGGCATCTAAATTAGATATTGGAAAGTTGGCAAGTGAATGGCTAGCAGAAAATGGCAAATTTTCATCAAAAACAGAATTCTTAAATAACCGACTTGGATCACTAAAAAGTGATGGAAACAATGAAATTGAACCAAGAGATGTTGTTTTATATGGTTTTGGTCGAATTGGTCGTTTGGCTGCACGCGAATTGATTAAGCAAGCTGGAAAAGGTCAACAATTACGTTTAAGAGCAATTGTAACGCGCGGTTCTTCTGATGCAGATATCATCAAACGAGCTTCTTTGTTGCGAAATGACTCAGTTCATGGTGCTTTCAAAGGAACGGTTATCGAAGATTTGGAAAATAAAGCTTTAATCATCAATGGACAAATCGTTAAAATGATCGATGCTTCGAATCCTGAAGATATTGACTACACAAAATATGGAATTAACAACGCTTTGATTATTGACAATACAGGAGTTTTCACGAATCGTGAAGCATTGTCACGTCACTTAAAAGCAAAAGGTACTTCGAAAGTTTTATTAACAGCTCCTGGAAAAGAAATTCCAAATGTTGTATACGGTATCAACCAAGGAACACTAGATATCGAAAATGAAACAATTTACTCTGCAGCGTCATGTACAACCAATGCAATTTCACCTGTGTTGAAAGTCGTGAATGACAAATATGGAGTTGTCAAAGGCCACATTGAAACGGTTCACGCATACACAAATGACCAAAACCTTTTGGATAACATGCATAAAAAACCGCGTCGAGGTCGTTCAGCAGCTATCAATATGGTTATCACCTCAACTGGTGCAGGAAATGCTGTTACCAAAGTGATTCCTGAATTAAAGGATAAACTTACCGCAAATGCTGTTCGTGTCCCTACTCCAAATGGTTCATTGGCAATATTAAGCCTCGAGTTAAATAAAGTTATTACAGTTGAAGAAGTAAATTCAGCCATTAAGGATGCCGCATTAAACGGAGAGTTGGTTAATCAAATTTACTTTTCTTTCGATCCTGAACTCGTATCAAGCGATATCATAGGCAATACGTGCTGCTCCGTTTTTGATTCTAACGCGACAATTGTTTCAAAGGATGGTAAAAATGTTGTTCTTTACGCATGGTATGACAATGAATTCGGTTACACAAAACAAGTAATTCGATTGGCGAAGTATGTTTCTAAAGTTCGTCGTGCAATTTACTATTAAATAATACTCACCATTATTGAAAAGGCTCCCGAAAGGAGTCTTTTCTTTTTTAAAAGAATTATTACTTTTACTCCTAATGAAAAAACTCACGATCGCAATTGATGGATATTCCGCCTGTGGAAAAAGCACACTGGCAAAAGATCTAGCTGAAAGGCTTGATTATATTTTCATTGATTCGGGGGCGATGTATCGGGGTGTCTCGTTATTCTGTTTGCGCAATAATTTAATTGAGAA
>JBILIY010000036.1:0-7923 GCA_044368815.1 Crocinitomicaceae bacterium | reverse complement strand
TTCATAACTTGTTTGATTTTAGATTTTGATTGATTAAAAAATTAAGACTTAAATAAAAATTTCTTCCCATTCCTGGCATTTCAATATTTTTTAGTCGGGAAAGGTGATCGATAAATTGTTCGTTGAAAATATTTTTACATCCAATGGCAAGACTAATTGTTTGTTTTAAATTGATAGATGCATTTAAGGAAACGTTCACTAAATTGTATGCTTTTGTTGGCAATTCATTAAATGCAACTTTATTTTGAGCCGCCATAAAGGTGTGTTGTACAATGAAATCTTTCAATTGAAATTTCTTGCCAACATTGAATGAATAACGCAAGCTTGTATTCAAACGGGAAGGAGGAAGGAGTGAAATGCTGCTGTCGGATTGCGTAAACGTATTTATCCAAGAAAAATTCGATTCTACATGGAGGTTGTGCGCAAAATGAGGATGGTAATGAACACCAAAATCGCTTCCATAAAACAAAACGGCATTCATTTGCTCAAAGTTGAAAGCCGGAATCCCATCTACCAAGGAATCAATAGGTTGCAGATAGATGTAATTGGTCATGTAATTGACATATGGATTTACTACCAAAGCCAAATGTTCATTCTTATACTCGAACGTTAAATCGAGCTGCGTGGCTTTCTCAGGTTTTAAGTTTACGTCGCCAATTTCATAGCGAAGGGCTCCGTGATGAAATCCGTTGGCGAGCAGTTCCGTCAAATGAGGGGCTCTAAAACCACTCGAGATGTTTGTTCGAAAGGTCAAATTTTCAGTATTATAAACCAAACCAATAGCCGCATTCGGGGCACTATAGCTTTTTGTAATTGGGTTGTTAATTTCAAATGTTTCGAATGATTTCAATATACGTAAATCGTATCGTATTCCAGCTTGGAATATCCATCGGTTCCAATCGTAAACCCAATTTGCAAACATGCCGTTATCAAAGGTATTTGCGTTCGGAATTAATATATCTGATGCGTTTTGTGCATTTGCATTATTCTGCGCCATTCCCTGAATACCGATTGTCAATTTAGAGGAATTCGACCATTTTTTATTCCATTTCATGGAGTAAAGACCATTGTTTAATCGCATACTCAAACTTGGAATGGTCACTTTTTCATCATATTCAATCAAACGATTACTAGTTGCACCAACAAAAATCTGCAAGTCACTTGATTTGAAAAACCATTTGTTGTCAAACGATAAAAAGTGATTTTGAAAAAATTGAGCAGGTAACTCGTATTTTCTTTTCTGATCTATTACTTGAAAATCTGAAAAGACTGCTGAACTATCGTGCGTGTGTCCGGGAATTCCGGTAACAGTGGCATTGAAAGCATAACGAAGATGATGAACACTATTTTTCCCATTAAATGAAAGTGCAGATTTCAGAACGGATTCGTCGAAACGCGAGTTTTTGGCAAACTTCCCACTTGGTAGCTGAAAATCAGCATGATTCGAATAACTTCCACCGATTAACCAACGCAGTTTTTTTCGCGATTCTTTGTATAAAAACCGAACCGAACCGCCTTGTGTGTTTGATTGATAAAGACTTTGAACGCTTAACGAACGCGTGTTGGTGGCAGCATACGGTTCATCGGAAAAATAAAGAACTCCGCCTAATGCATCGGCCCCGTAAAGCAAAGAGGCTGGACCTTTGATCACTTCAACAGATCCGATTCCAATTTCTGATAAACCCATTCCGTGATCGCCCCCCCATTGTTGACCTTCGATTCTCAATCCGTTTAGAAGTGTAACAACACGCATTCCTTGCAAACCGCGAATTACGGGTTTAGAGATTCCATTTCCTAAACTAGACTGATAAACACCCGGTATTTTGGCAATCGCTTCTCCTAAATTCATCGTAGCGACTCCATTCAAATCCGACAATTTCCTTGTTTCAACGTGAAAAGGAGATTTGTTTTGCATCACGTTAGCTCCAGTTGAAACAGTTATTTCTTCCAAATCAACGTGCTTTTCGGTTAACTTTATTTCGATCGCATTTGAATTCGAAAAAGAAAAATTTAAAATTTCTGTTTGAAATCCAACAGCTCCGACTTTCAATTGAATGTTCTCCGGGAAATTTCCTTCGAAGATAAATTCGCCTTTAAGATTCGAATACGTGCGATCACCCGTTTCGATTATTTGTATTTGAGCGGCATCAATCCCGAGGTTTGTTTCCTTGTCTTTTATGACGCCTGTCAATTTCTTTTGACCATATACTCCGAAAGAAAGGAGTATAAAGCCTATTAAAATACTTTTCATTGATTACCTTCTTTGAAAATTCTATTTCTTAATAACAACAACTGTAATTCCCTAGAGATAAGTGATTAATTCATTTTTACCCTCAAAAAAATAGAGGATAAATGAAAAAATTAAATTGTTAGAGAAGGTGGGCCGCGAAGGGCAAGTAAATCAAATGAAGGGATAGATACTTCTTCAATAAGGTTGACTTTATCGAATGAAACAATTGATTTTTGAATTTGGAAAAAATCGTACGAATGAACCGTAAATGCACTTAAATCGTGGTCACAGAAATCACAATCAACCGATTTTTCCGTAAAAACTTTTTCTTTTGAATTTGAAGTTTCAATTTTATGATCACAATCATGCCACCAAGATTTTGGTGTATTCAAAATGAATACGCTCAATAACAAGATTATGGAAACAATTCTATACTTCACACTACAAAATTACAACAATTCTTCTATAATTCGATCCATGGAATAACCCTCTGCTTCTGCGCGGTAATTTCGAACCAAGCGGTGACGGAGAATTGCTTTAGCTACTGCTTTAACATCTTCGATATCTGGTGAATATTTTCCGCGGATAGCAGCGTGACACTTTGCTCCAACGATCAAATACTGCGATGCTCTTGGACCAGCGCCCCAAGTGATATAATCTTTCGCTATTTTTGGTGCTCCATCAGAATTGATTCGTGTTTTCCCAACCAATTTTACTGCATATTCCATCACATTGTCAGCAACAGGAATACGACGAATCAAATTTTGGTATTCAATGATTTCTTGCGCATTTAAAATTTCATTCAGCTCAACACGTGTGTCAGTAGTCGTAGCTTTTACAATGGCCAATTCTTCCACATAAGATGGATAATCCACCCAAATATTAAACATAAATCGATCCAGCTGAGCCTCAGGCAAGGGATACGTCCCTTCTTGTTCAATTGGGTTTTGAGTTGCCAACACAAAAAATGGAGACGGCAATTCGTAAGTTGTTCCTGCTGCAGTCACTCTTTTTTCTTGCATTGCCTCAAGCAAAGCAGATTGTGTCTTTGGAGGTGTACGATTTATTTCATCAGCAAGAACTACATTTGAGAAAAGTGGTCCTTTGATGAATTTAAAGTTCTTTGTTTCGTCTAAAATTTCTGAGCCTACAATATCGGAAGGCATTAAATCCGGAGTGAATTGAATTCGGTTAAAAGACAAACCTAGCGTTTGAGCTATTGTATTTACTAATAAAGTCTTGGCCAATCCAGGAACTCCAACTAACAGACAATGTGCTCGTGAAAAAATGGAAATCAACACCTGATCTACCACCTCATCTTGACCGATAATTACCTTATGAATTTCATTTTTTAATTCTTTGTAATGAACTACTAAGCGATCAATTGCTTCCTTATCAGACATAGTTTTTAGTTATTTGTATTTATCCATTTTGAATTAAACTCACAATTCCGATAATCATCATCAATTCTGATGTAGGCATTACTGATTTTCGCATTCACCCAATTCGTTATTGTTTTTTGTCTTTTATCATTTTCTGCGGCTCTTTTAATCAACGCATAATCGTCTTTTAAGTTCGCTACGTGTTGTTCATAACGATCCATTAATCGCACGATTCTCACTCCTTGTTTTCTTTCGTAAATATCAACGTATAGACTAGGTCGTGCAATGTCTCCTTTTTCCATCGCATCGGTCAGAACATAGATTTGTTGATCAACTTCATTCAAATCTTCCATATCCCACGTTGGTTCGCCTGTTATCGGATTTGTAATTACTCCACGATTCTGTTTTGTCAATTCATCGTTTGAAAAACGAAGTACAGCATCGTCCCAGGTAATTTTATTCTCCTTAAGCATAGCATAGCATGAGTCCATCTTTATTGCCGACAAATTAATCGCTTCTGGACTGAATTCAGGCATAATAAGAATATGTAAACAGACATAGTCATCACCTTTCCTGGAGATCAATTTGATAATGTGGTAACCGTACATTGTTTCAACTATTTCGGATATTTCTCCAATTTTTAAAGCAAAGACTGTAGATTCAAATTGTGGAACCATCATACCTTTGGAAGCTTCGATTTTCCCTCCCAATGGTCCACTTCCAGGATCCATTGAATGAATTCTGGCCATGGTTTCAAAACTTTTTCCGTTGTTTACAATTTCATTTCGGATTTCAACCAAAGCATCATAAGCTCGTTTTTTATCTGATTTAGTTATCTCAGGATAATTAACGATTTGTTGAAATCCTAATTTCATATTAATGAATGGAATACTATCCTTGGGTATAGATGCATAAAATGTTGCTACTTCTTTTGGTGTAACAGTTAAATCTTTCGTCAATTTCAGCTCCATTTCTTGAGCGAGCATTTTATTTTTAATTTGAATACGAAATTCATTTTTTATTTCGGCAGTTGATTTACCATAAAAATCTTCCAATTTTTGTCTACTACCCATTTTTGATTCAATAATTCGCAGGCGGTTTTCCATTTCAGCATCCACACTTTGATCCGTTACAACCAAACTATCAAGAACTGCTTGATTAAGCAGGAGTTCTGAAATTAAAAGTTGTTCCAATATGGCGCATTCTTTGGGGAAATTCATTTCATTGCCTTCAGATGAAGCTTGCAATTTTTGTATCTCCAAATCGGAAAGTAAAATTACATTGTCACCAACTTGAGCAACAACCTTATTGATTACTTTTCCCTGTCCAAAAGCGAAAATTGATTGAAGAATGACAACAGCAAAAAGAATTTTATTTAACATTCCTTATTTTTTATCGAGGTTATAAAGAACATCATAGTTAACTTTTACTATATATTTTTTATTGAGCTCATCTAACCATGTCTTCTCTAGGAAATTCTGATAATCTGATGTCACAGCTCCTTTTGCTTCATTAAATTCTTTCCTCATAATTGGCAGTTCATTTACCAATTTTACAACATAGTGCTTACCCTCATGTGAGAATGGCTTGTTTCTTCCTACGACAAAAGTTCGACCTTGAAGATAGGAAGTCTGCTCAGGATCGAACTTATTCATTTTAACTTTCAAGTTTAATTCTGATGTTGCATTAACTTTTTCGATAATTTCCTTTGATGTATTCGATTTTTTCTTCATCATTTTGAAAACCAAATTTGCGTTTTCAACAGAATTACATTCATAAATTTCAGCATCCAATCTTTTTGACCAAAGGTATTTGTCTCGATTTTCTTCAAAAAATTTCTTTAAACCTGTAGTATCTTTATTTGCTTTATTCCAAACTTTGTCAGACATTACTTCATACAAAATGATTCCATCGTGGTATTCATTAACAAGTGCCTTGAAATCCGGATATTTCGAAACAAGCTTCGATTCTTCGTACTCCAAAATCGCAGTTTTAACCCAGTTTTTATATTGATTTTGAATTACTTTCTTATTCTCATCTTTTTTGATGCCGCGATAAGATTTCTCAAGATATGCGGCAAATTGTTTTTGTGTGAATGATTTTCCATCCAAATTAAAAATTTCCAGATCTGTTGTTAATTTGTCGGATTTCCATTTTCCAATAAAATAACTTGTATCTAGATTTGATTCAAACCATTCAAGGCCATTCGTTTTCGGTAATTTGAAATTGTATTGTTTCTTTAATTTTTCCACGAAGGAATCTTGTGTTTTCTTCGAGCGCTCATCTTTGTTAACCTTTGTTTGAAGTTCCTTTTTCATTGCTTCAAAAGGCTGAACATCTTTCCATTCCAATCGTTTTATGATGTGAAAGCCATATTCTGTTCTAATTGGTTTACTCACCTCACCATCTTTTGTAAGTGAAAATGAGGCCTCTTCAAATACAGGAACCATGCGTTGAGAAGTTCCCGATCCGAATGCTGGTAATTCTCCATTTTTCTTCGTAGATCCTGGATCATCGGAATAGGCAGCTACCATTTCTTCCCATTTGGAACCCTGCATTAATTTGTCGTAAATTTCATTACACTTCTTTTCTGCATTTGCAATCGCATCTTGACTGGCATCTTTTCCTGTTGCTACCATAATGTGTGCAACTTTGATTGTTCCTCTTGCTGGCCTCTTGTCGGTAACTTTCAAAATATGATAACCGTATCGTGTTCTAAATGGATCTGAAATGGATCCAACCTGAGTCGTATACGCTTTTTCTTCGAATGGATAAACCATTTGAAATGCGGTAAAGAAACCAAGATCTCCGCCGTTATTAACTGCTGATGGATCCTCTGAGCCATTTTTCATTTTTGCGACAGAAGCAAAATCTTCTCCTTTCTCAATACGCGCTTTCAAACCTAAAATTCGATTGTATGCTGCCAATGTATCTTTCGGACTGGCATTTTGATCCACTTTAATTAAAATGTGCGATGCTCTAACTTCTGTTTTTGTCCGTTCATATGCCTGCAAAACAAGTGTTTTATTTTCAGCTGAATCGATTAGATATGGATTGGCTAATTGTTTTCTATAACCTTCCAATTCCTTCTTCAGTTTTGGAATTGTATCGTATCCCAAGGCTTCAGCCTCAGCGACTTTCAATTTGAATTTTTTAAACATTTCCAAATACTCATCCAAGGAAGCCTTGTCATATTTTGGATCATTGTTGTTCTTTAAATAAATCTGTAAAAATTCACTTTTCGTAACTCGTTTTCCATTTATTTCCATTACAACAGGATCCGCTGGTCCAACTATTAGTTCCTGAGCATAGACATTTAGTCCTAAAAAAAAGAGTGAAATTAAAAAAAGTACGTTTTTCATGTATTTGTATTTCTGATTATTTAAAATTAAACGCTCCTGAAATTAAACGAGCATTTTTAACATTTATTTCAAACTGTAATTTGGAGCTTCTCTCGTAATTGTAACGTCGTGAGGATGAGATTCCTTTACTCCAGCGGACGTTATCCTGACAAATTTAGACCCCTTCAATTTCTCAATCGAAGCAGCGCCGCAATAGCCCATTCCAGCTCGCAAACCTCCAATGATTTGAAACATTACTTCCATCAAATTTCCTTTGAAAGGAACTCTTCCAGAAATTCCTTCTGGAACTAGTTTTTTAATATCGTCTTCAGCATCTTGAAAATAACGGTCTTTAGAACCAAGTTGCATGGCTTCGATTGAACCCATTCCTCGGTAAGACTTGAATTTTCGTCCTTCATAAATAATGGTTTCTCCTGGAGATTCTTCTACTCCAGCGAACATTGAGCCAAGCATAACAGAATCTGCACCTGCGGCTATTGCCTTTACAATATCACCCGTGTAGCGAATTCCGCCATCAGCGATTACAGGAATCCCTGTTCCTTCTAGTGCCGCCGCAACGTCATTCACAGCAGTAAGCTGAGGAACACCGACACCTGCTATAACCCGTGTTGTACAAATTGAACCTGGGCCAATTCCCACTTTCACGGCATCCGCACCTGCATCAACCAAATATTTGGCAGCTTCTGCTGTGGCTATGTTTCCAACAACAACATCAATTGTAGGGAATTTTGCTTTTACTTCTTTCAATTTATCAACTACACCTCTTGAGTGCCCGTGTGCCGTATCAATTACAATTGCGTCAACGCCAGACTTAACTAATGCAGCAACTCGATCTAATGTGTCGTGGGTAACACCAACAGCCGCGGCAACTCTTAATCTTCCCAAATGATCCTTGCAGGAGATTGGATGCTCTTTTACTTTAATGATGTCACGATAGGTAATAAGTCCG
>JBILIY010000064.1:0-6245 GCA_044368815.1 Crocinitomicaceae bacterium | reverse complement strand
ATCGAAAAAGGAATGCGTTTGGATCGCTATAAAATTCATGATATTGAAATTGTAGTTGATCGACTGGTTATTGGTCAAACAGAACCATCTCGCATTTATAATTCAATCGTGACTACCATGAAAATGGGTGATTCAAGTATGTTAGTAATGGATTTTGAAAGTGGGAAGATTCGTCATTACAGTCGCTCGTTGATGTGTCCTACAACTGGAATAAGTTACCCGGATCCAGAACCAAATTTATTTTCCTTTAATTCTCCACGCGGCGCTTGTCCAACTTGTAATGGACTTGGGGAAATTTCAGAAGTGGATTTGAATAAAATCATTCCTAATCCAACGATTTCCTTAAAAAAAGGTGGTTTTGCTCCGCTAGGCGAATACAAAAGAACTTGGATTTTTGAGAAAATCGATTCAATCCTAATCAAAAATGGAATAAATGGAAATACACCTATCCAAGAATATGATTCAGAACTTCTGAATTTTCTGCTTTATGGTAACGAAGGAATGGAAATTTCGCCGAAATCAAATGTTGAAACGTTCGAAGGAATTATTCAGTTTATGACGCGTTATGCCGAGGAAGGAAATAGCGCCATCCAACGCTGGGCAATGAGTTTTATGAATAAAAAACAATGTCCTGATTGCAATGGATATAGATTGAGAAGAGAGTCCTTGCACTTTAAAATTGGAAATCAACATATCGGCGATTTATCGCAGATGGAATTAAATGAATTATGGAATTGGTTTTCAGAAATTGAAGCTAAACTTGATTCAGATAAAAATCAAATCGCTGTAGAAATTATCAAGGAAATTAGATCACGATTACGTTTTATTTTGGATGTTGGATTAGAATATTTATCGCTGAATCGCTCTTCAAAAAGTCTTTCCGGAGGTGAAGCACAACGAATTCGCCTGGCCACTCAAATTGGAACAGAACTTTTGAATGTGCTATATATTTTGGATGAACCCTCAATTGGTTTGCATCAAAGGGACAACACCAAGTTAATTCAATCACTTAAAAAACTTCGAGATACAGGAAACACCGTTTTGGTTGTTGAACACGACAAAGAAATGATTGAAGAAGCTGATTTTGTGGTGGATATCGGCCCAAAAGCTGGAATTCACGGTGGACAAATTGTTTCACAGGGAAATTTAAAACAAATATTAAAATCAGATTCACTCACGGCTCAATATTTGAATGGAAAAAAATCAATTGAAGTTCCGAAATCGAGAAGAAAAGGAAATGGAAATGAACTCCGTCTTTTTGGTGCGAAAGGACATAACTTAAAAAACGTCAATCTAACGATTCCATTAGGAACTTTTAATTGTGTGACGGGAGTTTCAGGATCGGGAAAATCTTCACTAATTAATTATACGCTGTATCCCATTCTCTTGAAACACATCTATGATGGTGTAAGAATTCCTTTGGAATATCATAAAATAGAAGGTCTTGAACATATCGATAAAGTGATTGAAATTGATCAAAGTCCGATTGGTAGAACACCACGCTCAAATCCTGTAACTTACACGAAAGTTTTTGACGAAATCCGAAGTTTGTTTGCTTCCTTACCTGAATCTCAAATTCGGGGATATAAAGCTGGTCGGTTTTCCTTTAATGTCGCTGGTGGGAAATGTGAAACGTGCAATGGAGGTGGCTTGAAGCTTATCGAAATGAATTTTCTTCCAGATATTTATGTTGAATGTGAAACGTGTAATGGCAAACGATATAACCGTGAAACATTAGAAGTTCGATTTAAAGGGAAGTCCATTTCAGATGTATTAAATATGACTATCGAGGATGCAGTTGTGTTTTTCGAAAATCATCCGAAGATATTCCGAATTTTAGACACTTTAAAAAGTGTCGGCTTAGGTTATTTGACACTAGGGCAGTCTTCGACCACGCTCTCGGGAGGTGAAGCGCAACGAATCAAATTGGCTTCAGAATTATCAAAAAAAGGAACGGGAAAAACGATTTACATTCTAGATGAACCGTCCACCGGACTTCATTTCGAGGACATCAATATGCTGTTGGGTGTTCTTCAACGCTTAGTTAATGAAGGGAATACCGTACTTGTCATCGAGCATAATTTGGATATCATAAAAGTCGCTGACCACATTATTGATCTCGGTCCTGAAGGTGGTCGTGGAGGTGGAAAAATATTATTTTCGGGAACACCTGAGAAAATGATTCAAAGAGCAGTTGATTTTTCACATACGGCGCGTTATCTAAAAGAAGAACTTAAAAGTTGAACCAATTACGATGAAGTCATATTTTAGAAAAGACATTTTGTCAGATTTTTAACATTGGTTTTATTCTTGTAAATGAAAAACGTGTAATTTTGCACCTATCCAATTGATAGGACTTTTATTAATTTAATATATATTTTAAAATGGCATTAGAAATAACAGACGCGAATTTTGATGAATTAGTATTGAAATCGGATAAGCCAGTAATTGTAGATTTTTGGGCAGAATGGTGCGGGCCATGTCGAATGATTGGACCTGTAATCGATGAAATGTCTAAAGAATATGAAGGAAAAGCTGTAATTGGAAAAGTAAATGTGGATTTGAACTCCAATGTTTCTGCGCAATTCAATGTAAGAAGTATTCCTACGGTTCTTTTCATCAAGAATGGTGAAGTAGTTGACAAATCAGTTGGTGCTGTTCCGAAGGCGAATTTGGTTTCAAAATTGGAAGCGTTACTCTAAATTAAACGAACTTTTTAAGACCGTCAGATAATGGCGGTTTTTTTTTGCCCTATGGAAAATTTCTTCAGACGTCTAAAATATTATGGAATCGGCTTCATAATCGGTTTGCTCTTTGTCATCTTCTTTTTCAAGAACAAAGGTTGTGCTTGGACACCAGAAAATCGAGTTAAAACATCTGTTTTTGAGCGATTACTTGTTATAAACGACGATAATAAAAGTGAGTTAGAAAAATTGAATCTTTCAAAAAAAGAGCTAATTCAAATTCTGAAAAATAGTGATATTAACTTTCAAAAAAGTAAAAAAACAGATCGATTCAAAGTGTATCATTTTGATTGCAAAACCAAATCAGGTAAAGATTTCATAGCTCTATTAACTTTGGAGAAAGAAAGTTTCTTGTCTGAAGTTCTATTGAAAGAAAAAAAGACAAATCGCGCAACAAATTCTATTGAAGGAACTGGAGAAATTATCTATTTCCCGAAAGAAAGAAATTTCCTTTATGTGGATACAACAGATAAACTGAATTGTCAAAAAGAAATAATTCAAATTAGAGAAAATGATCAATTATTTCAACGAATTCGCAAAAATGGATTTATTGATTTTGAAAAATCGAATTTAAAAAGAAGTCCTAAGCCTGAACATTGTCTTGTTTTCAGGGATAAAAAGAATCGTGAAATTCATGCCTATGCTTTATGGCACATGGATAAAATTGAAATATTTAGAATGGACTTAACTTTTGATTCTTCCTGTAAATAATTTCTTGTTAATAAATTGAAATCTTGTTTATCTAATCGATTGAAGTCTTTTTTTAATTTTGAATAATGGAATTTACGGCAGAGCAGATAGCTGAAATACTTCAAGGTGAAATTGTTGGTGATAAAACAATTACTGTTAAGGGATTAGCAAAAATCGAAGAAGGCCAACCACAAGCGCTTTCTTTTCTTTCTAATCCAAAATACGAAGAGTATATTTATTCGACGCAATCAAGTATTTGTATCGTTAATAACACTTTTGAACCTGTAAAAGAACTTCCTTCGACTTTGACTTTAATTAAGGTTCTGGATGCGTACGCATGTTTTGCTAAATTATTGGAAGTTTATAATAACCTGAGTAAAAAAAATCCGGAAATCGAACCGAATAGTTTCATTCATTCAACTGCTGAGGTTGGCGAAGGACTTTATTTGGGGTCTTTTTCATACATCAGTAAAAATGCTCGGATTGGTAAAAACGTTACGATTTATCCGAATGTTTTCGTTGGTGAGGGGGTGAAAATTGGCGATAATACAACGTTGCATCCAAATGTAATCGTATATCAGAACTGTCAAGTCGGCACTAATTGCATCATTCACGGAGGGACGGTAATCGGTTCTGATGGTTTTGGATTTGCGCCTAATGAGCAAGGAGAATTTCAGAAAGTTCCACAGATTGGAAATGTAATCGTCGAAGATAACGTTGAAATTGGGTCTAATTGTTCGATTGATCGTGCAACTATGGGTTCAACAATAATTCGTCGAGGTGTCAAAATCGATAATCTTTGTCAAATTGCACACAACGTAGAGATCGGTCAGAATTCAGCAATGGCCGCCCAAGTTGGAATTGCAGGCTCAGCGAAAATTGGCAAAAGTGTTATGATTGGAGGTCAAGCTGGAATTAGCGGTCACTTGCACATTGCGGATGGAACGAAAATAGTCGCTCAATCGGGTATACCTTCTTCTGTTAAAAAAGCGGAGACTCTTATGGGTTCGCCGGGTATTCCGTTGGATGACTTTAAAAAATCCTATTTTGGATTTAGAAAATTGCCATACATATTGAATAAACTAGCTGAATTGGAAAAGGAGCTAGAGACATTAAGAAATAAATGAATATGTCGGAAAAACAAAGGACATTAAAAGATAGCATTTCCCTAGAAGGCATTGGGTTGCACACTGGAGAGCAAGTTAAAATTGAAATTTGCCCTGCACCAGATAATCACGGATACAAATTTCAACGAATTGATTTATCCGAACAGCCAATAATTAAAGCAGATGTGGACTTAGTTGTCTCTACCGAAAGAGGAACGACACTTGAATTCAAAGGAGCTAAAATTCATACAACAGAGCACGTTTTAGCAGCGCTTTATGGTTGCCAGGTTGATAATGCATTAATCAAAATTAACGGCGCTGAAATTCCAATTTTAGATGGTAGTTCAAAGCCCTATGTTGATGCAATCTTAAAAGTTGGTTTTGAAGAGCAAGAGGCAGAAAGAGAATATTTTGAGCTAACTGAGAATATTCCTTGGGAAGAGGTTGATAAAGGAATTGAATTTCTCGCTATTCCAGATGTAAACTATCGCGTAACCGTAATGGTAGATTACAAATCTCCGGTTCTTGGTACTCAGCACGCTAGTATGTATAACATTGGCGAGTTTAATTCAGAAATTGCACCTTGCCGAACTTTTGTTTTTCTGAGAGAATTGGAATATTTGGCCACTCATAATTTAATAAAAGGTGGTGATCTTGATAACGCAATTGTTCTTGTTGACAAAGCAGATATTAGTAAAGATGAGTTAAATCGCTTGGCAAAACTTCTTGGTAAAGAGAATTTACAGGTTAATATTGAGGGAATTGGTGTTTTAAATAGCACGAAACTTCAATTTGAAAATGAACCTGCTCGTCATAAATTATTAGATATTGTTGGTGATTTGGCCCTAATTGGAAAACCGATAAAAGCTCATATTTTAGCTGCAAGACCAGGTCATTTTGGAAATGTTAGTTTTGCGAAAGTTTTGAAAGAACAAATCAAAAAACAACAAACTGCACCAAAAAACTTCGATTTAACGAAAGATCCGCTATACAATATCAATGATATTGAACGAATGCTTCCACATCGTTTCCCGTTTTTAATGGTGGATAAAATCATGGAAATTCATGAGGAATCAATCATTGGAGTTAAAAATGTGACCATGAATGAGCCCATTTTTACGGGACATTTCCCAGGTAATCCTGTTTTCCCTGGTGTTCTGCAAATAGAGGCTATGGCTCAAGTTGGTGGAATTTTTGCATTGAGTAAAGTCGAAGATCCTCATCTGTATTCAACTTATTTCATGAAAATCGACAATGTAAAATTTAAACAAAAAGTTCTTCCTGGAGATACGTTGGTGTTTGAATTGAAATTGTTATCGCCAATTCGTCGCGGTCTTGTTGAAATGGGTGGACAAGCATATGTAAACGGAAAAGTTGTCATGGAAGCGGAAATGCTTGCGCAAATAATCAAAGACAAAGCATGATCAGTCCACTAGCGTCGGTTTCTAGCAATTCTCAAATTGGAGAGGATGTCAAAATTGATGCATTTTCCACCATTTTTGAAGACGTAATCATAGGTAAGAATTCACACATTCATCCAAACGTCACTATTTATCCAGGAACCAGAATTGGTGAGAATTGTGAGATTTTTCCAGGAGCCGTAATTGGTGTAATTCCTCAAGATTTAAAATTCGACGGCGAGTATACAACCGTTGAAATCGGAAATAATACGAAAATCAGGGAATGCGTCACGATTCATCGAGGA